>JAHFAA010000177.1 GCA_023250775.1 Bdellovibrionales bacterium | reverse complement strand
AAAGCATGAGTTGGTCTTAGACTCCCATGATGCTCTAAATCCGAAACGTTTTTGGCGAGAGCTTCCTTGAAAATCTTTTTTTTATTTTTTCTGTTTTATTTTTCTACCGGTTGGGCCTACGAAGGAGAACTTCTCTCTCCAAAAAATAATGGATGGGTACTTGATGCGCATATTCCTGTGGCCTTTGTATGTTCAAAAAGGCCATCAATTCTGATCAATGGCCAAAATCTCCCAATGGCAAAAACCCCCTTCAAAAATCTTTGGTATGGACGAACAGAATGGAAACAACCTGGCGCCCATGCAATCTCGATTGTGTCGACCTGTCATGGTCAGCGACAGGAAAAAATCTTTAAGATAAATTTCTTTGAGATGCATGATTTGACGCCAGCAAAACTCCTGGCGCAAAATTTTTTGCAGAAACATTCGCCCACAAAACTTAAATGGGATTGGGGAGATGCGCTTTTTCTCTATGGTTTAGGTCGCCTGCCACCAGATGAAAGCTATTCAAAATATCTTAGGGATTATCAGGCCTATTATTATTTTAATCCGGCGACGATTGATTGGGCCGATCGTTGCCCCAGTGCTTTGTCGGCGCTCGCGCTTTGGCGTCAAGAGGGACATGCTGAATCATTTCAAAATCTGATGCGAGTCCTGGAATTTATCAGGCATGTTCCCAAAAATTCTCTTGGAGCGATTAATCATTTTGGTATTGATACTTGGATGAGCAAAATTTTTCCCGCTTCTATTTGGCTCGATTCTCTTATGATGTATGCTTTGCTTACAGTTGAGGCAGGTGTTGATCTTGAGCAAAAAGAGCTGTTGGACTTTGGTCTTAATCAACAAATTATTTTTGCCAAAAAAATGCAAGACCCGATCACCGGAGCGTATTATCACGCGTGGAATGTGAAACATGATAGACCTTTTCCAAAAAACAATATTTTCTGGTTGCGTGGCAACGGCTGGGTGGGGGCCTCTCTCGTGCTCATGTTGGAAAAATTAATGTTGGCGGGAGTGAATCATCCTCTCACGCCCCGGCTCGGGAAGTTGGCCCAGAACTTGGCGCTTAGTTTTCGCCGAGTAATGCCCGTGCATTTTATTTTCGATACTGTTTTAACTCAACCGGGGAAAGGTTACGAAGAACTTTCAGGCAGTGCTTTAATAGGATTTTTTTTCGTCAGAGGTGCTCAATTAAAAATTCTCTCGCCTGATTATTTTCAAAGGGGGGTTGATATTTATTCTGCCATCACCGCACGCTTGAGTGCCACTTCGAATGGTCTTTCCATGCCTGATATTTCTGGCCCGACCATGCCTTATCCTGAAGTTGGATATAAAATTATTCCACGAGGCCGTGACTATTCTTATGGTATTGCCGCTTATCTGCTTTTGGCCCAAGCAATTCACAGTGAAAAATAATTTTTTTGTAGAGTTGACATATTTTAAATAATCGTTATTATGAAAAAAGTCTGTTTCTTAGTGTACCGAGGAGGTTTCCCATGAATAAGACAAATATTGCGACCTGTGCAGTTGTCACAAACGTGGTGGCCTCTTGTCTATCACGCCTGTCCTAGCAGTTCAGGTCCGTAGTTAAAAAAAAATAGAAATTTAGAAAACACATTTAAGCATTGACGGCGAATTTTATTTTTATTTCGCGGATGTAAACGATTTGAAATCGTAGTGCCGATCTTTCAGGAGATTGGTCCTATGAAAACGTATGAGGATTTTATGGATAAGACAAAGACATTAACAACTTTTAGCTTTGAGCTAGAGCGTTTTTTTAGCTCGATACTCGAGGCGACTCACGCTTTCTACAAGCTGTTTCAACTCTTTATCGAAGGAAGTGTTTCGCTTGGGAAAGAGGTTTTCGTGCTGATGCTCGGGCATTGTGTTGTCATCTACCGGCACTCGCCGACCAAGTTTGACTACATTAATCCGACGGAGAAGAGGCAAGAGCGGAGTCATGACAAACTTCCACCGCGATTCTTTTAAGATGAAGAGTCGCGGTGTTTTGTTACTGAATACCTGGAATGACGCTTGCTTCGAGTGTGTAGGCCTTGACGTAATCATAAGGCACATAGGCATATCCACCGTCGCCGAAGCAATTGCTCCAGGAATTTTTTACGATGAAGTATCCTTCTGTTCCTGCCTGCGGGGCATGAGGCATTATGCGCGCTAAGGTCGCGTTGGTAATGTACCCGACAATGAGCGTAGCATGGGCGCCACGCGAGGGTTGGCCTCTGTAATATTTAACGAAGCCAGCATCGTCGATAGTGTCCCAGCCATAATTGACATTGAAGCTCCAGATGATGGGATTTTTGAATACCAGAGACAACATCATCATGGAGAGTGAAGTGTCGACATCCGCTGGGTCCCAAACTTGACCATGGCCGCCCACGCGATAACCTGCACTTCCAGGGTTGATATTTGGTGGAATATATCCGCAATAACGGACTTCTGCTTGGACTGTACAGTACATGAGACCTTGATGAGTGGTGTCTGAGCATGTTTGCGTGTATGAGTCACAGGAATTGGAATAGCTGGCAACACGGTATGGATTGTTTGCCACCATGGTGGCAACACGCGAATGCGATGGATTGTAGTCCCATTGATTCTCAAAAGGTTGGGGCCACTGAGATGTTTCCATTTGAGTCAGAATGTCAGTTGGCCAGGCACCATCTTGAAAGTCATCGCGAAACCAGATTAGTTTTGTTTGATTATAGAGCGCTTGTTCAGAGAGGTTTACAAATTGGCCGGATTTTTTGTGAACTTGGTACTCCAGGTCCGCTGTGATTGCGAAGGAAGTACAGCTTCCACGATTATCCTGGTCCTTCACACAAGTCAGATCACGTTGCATTGGGAAAGCAAAATTGGAATAGATCCCGTCACTACTAAAACGACAAAAACCGCTGTTTCCAAATTCATCTCCGCGTGTTCCTTGGCCAATATTGCCTTCACATTTTGAAGCGAAGACCTGCGCCCAAGGACTATTGTATATGTCGACTAATTCGTGCACATTTTCCACAAAACGATGGTTCAATTTGAAAATTGCAGCGTCGGGAAACTGCTCGGGATTCTTTTTGATAAGATCGGGATTAATTAATTTAAGTCTGTCGATCATCTTTGGATCTAAATTTCGATAAAAACGTTCGTACATCTGAAGTTGATTCTGGCGTGTGCCGACGGTCCGTATCGCCGTGGCGACAGCATGCTTACTCCAGCGCCCACCCATCAGCGTGAATTGTCGTTTATTTTCCTTGAGCTGAACGGTGTGAAGCCAGTTGCCGTCGACTTGAGCACGGGTCATCTCGTCGGGAGTAACCTCCGCGGGCATGAGTTTCACGCCACGAAGTTTTTCGGCCTGTCTGATATCACTGACATCCTGGGACAGTTGTTTTTCCGCCGTTGCGAGCTGGGTATTGCGGGAGAGCTGGTTTACCTGGACAAATCCAGGTCGGCGCACAAGAACCGCCCAGTCTTTTGCGCTAACTTCTCTGGCGCCTGCGGGCAAGGGATCGGCCGCTGAGTTATAGGCGTTATCAGGCAGACCTGCGTGGGCAAAAAGAGGGAGGAGTCCTAAAACAAAGGCAAGTATTTTTGTTATATTTTTCATGCACTCATCTCTAGGTGGATTGCAGGAATATGTCAATTCGTTGGAGCTGAATATTTTTTCACTGAATGCCGAGGGCCTTCCGGCGCGGCCGGGGGGGGATAGGTGATTCCTTTTCTGATCAAAAGGAACAAAAGAGTACCTTTTAGAAATCTCACAGCATAGAATATTCTTCTTATCTTGGATGAATTATGTGGAGGAATTATGAATTCACTTGAGCTTCTTTCAGAGCTAACCACCGCCTTCGGCCCTTCCGGTTTTGAGGATGATGTTCGCGAATTGGTAAAAAAAAATCTAAATGACATTTGTAACTTTTCTTTTGATAAAATGGGCAGCGTAATCTGCAATTATAAAAAGGTCCCGAAAGGGAAAGTGCCCAAGGTCTTGCTTGCCGGTCATATGGATGAAATTGGCTTTTTGGTGCAAAATATCACCAGCGATGGTTTTCTAAAAATGCAAAATCTTGGCGGATGGTGGGAGCATACTTTGCTTGCCCAAAAAATGATTATCCGTGGTAAAAAAGGTGATGTTACGGGAGTCATTGGCGCCAAGCCAAAGCATCATCTTTCTGAGACCGAGAGGAATCGAGTTCTGCCGCTGAAAGAAATCTTTATTGATATCGGGGCAAAAAATAAAAAAGAAGTTGTGGAGCTTTTTGGGATTAATTTAGGCGATCCCATTATTCCCAAGACTGAATTCGAACAAATGAAACACAAAAATCTGATTATGAACAAGGCCTTCGATGATCGTGTCGGTGTCGCCCTAATGATTGAGACCATGAAGCTTTTATCTAAAGAAAAACTTGGCTGCGAATTGATTGGTGCCGGAACAGTTCAAGAAGAGGTTGGGATCAGAGGGGCCGAAACCACCGCAAGACTTGTCGTTCCCGATATCGCTCTCATCTTAGAAGGCCCACCGGCCGATGACACTCCAGGATTCAGCAAAGAAGACGCCCAATGTGCCATGGGCATGGGCCCTCAAGTTCGTTTCTATGACCCGACCGCAATTATGAATAAAAAGCTGTGTGATTTGGTGGTTGATACGGCCGTGAAAAAAAAGATTCAGCATCAGATTGCCATTCGCACCAGCGGAGGAACTGACGCCAAGGCCATTCACCTGAGCAAGATCGGAGTTCCAACCATCGTTTTTGGTGTTCCTGTCAGATATGCCCACGGCCACGTCGGAATTATTGATATGAATGATTATCAAGCTACCTTGGACTTGGTCAGAAATCTCGTTCGAAAGCTGGATCAGAAAACCGTCGCGAATTTTACGGCCTATTGATGCTTAAATTATTGAAAAAAAATAACTTCATTTGTGGTATCCTCGTCATTCTGAGTGGCTGCGCCAATCTAATTTCATGGGCCTTTGGAAATGTGCGCACTTTGGCCGGAAGTTCTCACTATATTCCCATGGCACCCAACTCGGCCTTTATTTTTATCATCATTGGTACTTGCCTGGTGGTGAGCGCTTTAGAATTTAAGGAACGCGTTCAGAGTTGGATTTTCAGAAGCTTGAGCGGGGTAGTTTTTTTCTTCTCTGGTTTTCTCCTGGCGGACTATTTTTTCCATCTCAACACACATGTTGATGGATGGATCTTTGCCTCAAACGGTATTATTGAAGCAATTCCTGTTGGGAAGATGTCACCCATAACGGCGTTTGCTTTTGTCTTATTTGGCATCATTTTTCTAGCGTTATCCTTTCAGAAAAAGCGACTGGCATCGATCATCAATGTGCTCTTACTTCTGATAAGCATCGTCCTGCTCATCGGCTATGCATTTGGAGCGCCATTTTTATATGGAAGTGCCATCATCCCCGTCGCTTTACCTACCGCGATAAGTTTCTTATTTGTAAGTTTTGGCATCATCTATACTATCGGACCAGGAATTTGGCCGGTGAGTTTGCTTATGGGGCAAAGTTCCTACAGCGTTTTAATGCGCTGGATCCTTCCTTCAATTTTGTCTTTCCTTTTTTTTTCCGATGTCCTGTCTTATAGAATTGCCAAAAGCACCGGCATTCACGAGGCCACATTTTCTGCCTTAACCACTTTGACCGCGATCATTCTTGTTCCTTTCCTCGTACATTTACTTTCTAAAAATATCGGTGGAGAGCTTGATAAGGCCAATGCGGAATCGCAGAGAAACCATTCTCTTTTGCAGGATCGTCTCAAAGAAGTGGAAAAGAACAGACTTTGCTTACAAAGTTTGCTGCATCTTCTTCAGTACAAAACTGAATCAGTGCAGGCCTGGCTTGACCATGCACAAGAGGAGGCGATTAAACTGACTGAAAGCAAAATTGGTTACATCTATTTTTATGATGAGACAGCTAGATTATTCACATTAAATACCTGGTCGAAAGGTGTCATGAAGGAATGTTCTGTCGTTAATCCTCAAACACAATATGAGCTGGATAAAACGGGGATCTGGGGAGAGGTTGTTCGGCAGAGAAAACCCATCATGGTTAATAATTTCAGTGCCCCAAATCCACAAAAAAAAGGTTATCCCGAAGGGCATGCAAAACTTTTTAATTTCCTCTCTGTTCCTGTTTTTAGTCACGGGCAAATTGTTGCGGTTATCGGTGTTGCCAATAAAGAGAAGGATTATGACGAACAAGATGTTCTGCAACTTTCCCTCTTGCTGAATTCAGTTTGGAGCGAATTTGAGCAAAAAAGAAGTGAGCAAATCATCCGTGATCGAGAAAAAGAGAAAGTTGAAATGCAGGCCCAGCTCATTCACTCTTCTAAATTGGCCTCAATCGGTACGCTGGCCGCGGGTGTCGCCCATGAGATTAATAACCCTCTGGCGATCATTTTAGGCCATGCGGAAAGAATGAAAACTAAATTTTCACATCATCTTGAGCAAGATGATTTTATCTCCATCCAAAAAATTCACGATGCCACCATGAGAATCGCAAATATTGTCAATGGATTGAGGATCTATGCAAGGCAGGATAGCGAAAATATTGAAGATGTGGATATGCATTTATGCATTAAGGAAACCTTGTCCATTCTGCAAGGCATGTATGAAAAAGAAAATATTAAGATAGAAACACACCTGAATGCACAACATTCTTTCTTACACGCCAACATGGGGAAACTGCATCAAGTTGTGATGAATCTTGTTGGCAATGCAAAGGATGCCTTGAGTGGCCGCTGTAATCCAACAATTACAATTGCGACGAGTGATCAAAATGATTCTTTAGTGATAACCGTTTCTGATAATGGGATAGGCATTCCAAAGCATCTGATCGCACAAATCTTTGATCCTTTTTTTACCACCAAGGCCCCAGGAAAAGGAACAGGCCTTGGCCTTTCCATAAGTCACACTATTATTGAGGACTTTGGTGGATCGATCAGTGTGGTGAGCGAGGAAAATGTCGGGACGACGTTTAAGGTTATTTTTCCGAGAGGTCAAAAATCAAGAGCTGTCGATGAGAAATCTTCTTCATTAGAGGCCGATTGTAGATTTTCAGGAAGCGTCCTCATTGTTGACGATGAAGCTGACATGAGGGAAATTCTGAACACGTATTTAACTTCCATGGGGCTTGACGTCGCAGAGGCCGAAAATGGTGAGGACGCTTATCAAATGATTTTGAAACAAAATTTTGATTATGTGTTTACGGATCTGCAAATGCCCAAAATGCACGGAGATGAGTTACTTTCTAAAGTAAAATCCGACAATCTGGCGCGTAAGACAAAGTTTTTCATTATCACTGGCGGAATTCTTTCTGAGTTAACTCCTGAACGGAGTGCCTTATTAAAGAAACATGCCGATGGGCACATTGATAAGCCATTTCAGAAAAGTGACCTTATTAAGGCCCTTAAGTTGTCCGCTAGGAAAATCTAAAAGATCAACCTCTGAATTGTTTATCGTCATTGTCTAAGTTTTTATCTTGTCACA
>JAHFAA010000176.1 GCA_023250775.1 Bdellovibrionales bacterium | reverse complement strand
GGTCATGGTGCTCACGGTGGGGGCGCATTTTCGGGTAAAGATCCTTCTAAAGTGGATCGTTCAGCTGCTTATGCTGCTCGCCAAATTGCTAAACACATTGTGGCAGCTGGCTTGGCTGAACGAGCTCTCGTTCAGGTTGCCTATGCCATTGGTGTTGCCCGTCCAATGTCTCTCCTCGTCGATACATCTGGCACCGAGAAAGTGGATTTAAAGAAGCTTACGGATGTTGTTAATAAAGTATTTGATATGCGTCCGAAGGCCATTATTGAGCGACTCGACCTGTTACGTCCTATTTACGCTGAAACTGCGGCCTATGGACACTTCGGTCGGGAACAATTCCCTTGGGAAAAACTCAGCCTGGTTGATGAGCTCAAATCTCATTTCTAGATGGACATCGTAATTTTTATTTTGCGATACACTCCTTTTTGGGCCATTCCGCTGGCCATGATCTGTCTGCAGTTCGCCTATATTTTTTGGTTGAAATCGATTCGTAATGTGGCCTATTGGCTTTGCTCTGTGGCCCTATTTTGTTTACTGCTTGTTGCTTTTTACTACTGGGTAGGGGGGCCTGAAAAAATTGGTCCCTTTTTGTTTCATCTTTCTCAGTGAAGTTCCCGATATTGCTGGATTGTGATGAACAATTTAGCCGGTGTCTGAAAATTGACACGGATGGCGATGTTGATCTAGGATTATTTTAAGGCCGGATTTTCAAATCGAAAACCACCTGAGCACACACACATGAGAGACATTGAATTTTTGAAAGATTCGTTTGGTAACCAGCAAGGGACAGGAGCTGATTTACCCCGCCTGAAGCGACCATCAATCGTTGTGGTCGAGGATGATAAGCTTTTAGGCCCTTCCGTTATTCGTTTTCTCAAGGCCCGTTTCCAAATCCCTGTTCTCCTTTTTTCCGCCCCTGAACTTTTCCTCGAACAGAAAGATTTTTACGGCCCAGAAGGCCAGCCTTTTGTTTTGCTCACGGATATGACCTTCGATCCCGGTGGTCTTGATGGACTTATGCTCATTGATATTCTCAAGGATCGTGGCGCCTGTTTTTCGTCTGTAGTAATGACTGGTTTTGGAACCATTGAAACGGCCATCGCGGCGACAAAAAAAGGTGTTTTTCATTATCTTACCAAGCCTTTTGATCTCAATATCCTCGATGGATTGCTGGCCGATGCCTTTACCGCCAATCTGAAATTTTCCAGTGAAGATGTGCTTAGTTTCCGCAATCTGGGACACAAGCCCAATCTGGCTGCTGAGCAATCGAGACCTCTCTCATCAAAAATTCGTCGTTTGAAATTGGAATTTCCTGAAGGCGAGGATTTATTTTGTGGCATGGTTGGACGTTCCCAGAAGATGAAGGAAATCTTTGAGCGCGTGACGAAAGTCGCCAATTCTGATTCGACGGTTTTAATTTCCGGGCCATCAGGCACGGGAAAAGAACTTATTGCCAGTGCCCTTCATAAATTATCCGCGCGTGCCAAAAATAAACTTGTTTCAGTCAATTGTGGCGCAATTCCAAGCGAACTTCTTGAAAGTGAATTGTTTGGACATGTGCGTGGCTCTTTTACTGGCGCGATCGGTGATCGAATGGGCCGTTTTGAAACTGCTAATTCCGGAACTCTTTTTTTGGATGAAATTGGTGATATGCCCTTACTCCTCCAGGTGAAACTATTGCGTGCCATTCAAGGCCGCACGATCGAGCCTGTGGGAAGTAATAGAACGATTCCGATTGATGTGCGGATTATTACCGCCACTCATCGCAACCTAGAAGAACGAGTGGAGAAAGGTGATTTTCGCGAGGATCTTTATTATCGTTTGAACGTTATCCCGATTCGCATTCCCTCTCTCTCCGAGAGGCGTGAGGATATTCCACTCTTGGTTGCCTATTTTTTGAAAAAGTATGTCAGCGCCGATGGGCGAAATGCGATTGATTTTGATGAGCGCGCTTTCGAATGCCTTATGTCCTATGATTGGCCAGGCAATGTTCGAGAGTTGGAAAATTTGATTGAGCGCCTGGTGATTTTAAGAGGTGGTAATAAGGTTAAGTTGGCTGACCTACCTTTAAAGATGGTTCAAGGACAATCAGTTCCAGGTCTCTATGAGCATTTTGTGACCTTGCCTGACGACGGAATAGATTTGAAACAGGCCTTAGCCGATATTGAGGATTCCCTTATTGTGCAGGCCTTGGATCGTACTCAGGGAAATAAGAATCAGGCCTCCAAGCTTCTTCGGATGAATAGGACCACCTTGATTGAGAAGTTAAAGAAGAAGGGCATGATGGATGGCGACGTCCCTTCGGCCAATACGAATGATGATCTGCTCGGCCGGTGTCAAAATGCCTCGGCAATCCCGACTGATGGCCTCCACGATAGAACCAATTGATCCAGTAAATACTTGAAAGTGAGTCCCTGCAATAAAAAGTAATGATGGACAGTCTTACACTGTCAATATTTTACAGGGAAAAAAATCCCCCAAGCAAAATTTTCCTTTAAAAAAACTCATCCCCGGTTAGAATGGAACGTAGAGTGTGGCCTTGAGGGCCTTTTTTGCCGGGCCGTCACAACGTGGAACAGGAAGTTTCATTTGAAGAAATTAGGATTATTATCTTTGGGCATCTCGCCATCTATCCTTCGAGCGCTTTGGTGCGCTCTTGCTGTTAGCTTAATCCTTGGCAATTTTTCCCCGTGTTTTTCACAAACTTTATCGCAGGAAAATTTCAAGACCCATCTAAGGTGGTCTGTCATTGCTCCCAAAGATGTTCTGGTCATTGAAGGTCATCCAGAACAGCTGGTCCTACGTTCACTTGATATTACATTTTTGGAACAGATTGCAGACCAGTTAGCTAAGTTGAATCTTGAAAAAAAGTATTTCAAAACTGTGAACTTTAGTAAGGAAGTCGTCGGGGGCAAGCATCCTGAAATCAGTGTGTCTTTGGCCAGTGCTCAGGTGGAGGTTTTTAATTTCTATAAGGATTCAGATAATAAGTACATTATTGATTTTTGGATCGATGAAGGGAATCCAAGCAAGGTCGATGTGCCGGTCTTAAGTACCGATGTTTCGGCAGAGAACGCTGTCACAAAACCTGTTGCTGTCGCGCCGGTGAAAGTCAAACCGGCCCCAACTCCAGCACCTGTGGTACAAGCGACTCCAGTGCCTGTGATGCCGCCAAAAAATCCGCTTCAAGAAGAGAAGGCCTATCGCGATTTCCGCTATGGGGCCGCATTTTTTTGGGACTACAGTGCCCTTGCTCCAAAATTTGATTTCGGAATTAATTTAGACAGAAAAGGGCCGGATACTTTTTATCCAGTTAAGGATCGCCTCTTTGATAAAGACGAAAAAGAGGCCCACATGCAGTTAACCATTAACCTCTATCGGAAAAATAAGTACGGACTCATGTATAAGTCCATCACCCTCTATGAGCAGAAATATGGTGAAGATGGCAATCAGCTGATGAACGAATACCTCAAGGCCAATGCCATCATTATGGAAAGTATCAGGAAAGGTGATTTGGCGCCTGTACGCATGGCCTTACAAACCATGGATTCCTTAGCAGAAAAGACCAAAGAATATGACATGGCCAAGGGCATTTTGAAATATCAGATGGCCTATCACATGGACAAAAAAGATTACGTCCAGGCCTTGACCAAAGCGAAAAAACTCTATGTGAAAAGCAAAGAAAATTTTGATTATGAAGAATCAGGCCATGCCAGTGAGGCCATTCTTCACTGTCTGGCGCAGTTGGGACAGATTGATCAGATTGAAGATTTTCTGGCAGAAAAAACAGTCGAGAAGTTGTTATCAGGTCAGATTCGTTTGGCCTATATCATTTTTACCCAGCTCAAGCTTGGCCATAATGATGAGGTGATTCGTGAATTTGAAAAACAGAAGGCCTCTTTAGTAAAGCCCATCCATCCTACAATCCTTCTCAACGTCGCCGAGGCCTATTTCAGACAGGCAAAATATGAAGAGGCGATTCCTCTCTTTGATATGTTTGTGGCCGATTATTCTCAATATACAGAGGCCGCCAGGGCCAGAGTTAGGCTTGGCCTCATTTATGAGATTACCGATCGAGACCCGATTTTGACCTTGGCCCTTTACAAAAATGCCATTGATCGCTCTCAGGATATGATGGTGCGCTATGAGGCCCAGATTCGTTATGCGGCCCTTCGCAATTTGCGCAAAGTGAAGACTTTCACCGCCGATAAGGAGACGAGAGTCTTTTTAGAGAATCCAGTACCTGACAAACTCAATGTTGATATCAACCTCAAGAAAATGTTATGGCTCGTGCGCTTGCGAACCTTAATTGTTGATCATGAATTTAAAAAGGCCTTGTCTTATTTGGCGGCGATTCCCTTGGCCGGGATGAGTTCCCGCGATGCTCGAGTCTTCGAAGAAGATGGCGCGGAAATAATCGTCGGCATGCTGTTCGAGGGATTCAAAAAATCAGACTATCCGACGGTGATAAAGACCTGGGAACTTTATAAAGATAAATACATTAGAAAAGTGGCCTTCGATCCTGAAACCAATTTTATTGCCGCCCAGAGCTACTTGATGATGGGACTCACACAGGGAACTCAGGTGATTTATGATGAGTTGGCCAAACTGAAAGATATGCCTGAGAAGAGTTATCCTTACTGGGTGGAAAGAGGCTCCAATAAAACCGTCAATGAGTACTTAATTGAACTGAAAATTGCCATTTTACTCAAGAAGAAAGACTGGAAAATGCTTGCCGAGGAAATCGAAAAATTGGCCCAGAGCGGGCAAAATAATAAGAAAGTTCTTATGTATCGTGGACTTGAGGCCTATTCCAGAAATGACTACGCCGCCGCCATCAAATGGCTTGAACGATTTTTCTTGGAGAAGGCACCAGGAGATATTCGCGATACCACCGAAGCCGCTGATCTGATGAAAATATACACCGACGCTATCTATGAATCTGGTGATCTGGTGAAATTTCGAAGTGTCGCGAAGGCCCTCCTAAATGACACCAAGACCTTTGCCACAGATGATTTTTATGTTGAGAGTGTGAAACAGAGAATTCATTATCTTTTGATCGAATCTATTGCATCTCAGCGAAATACCGAGGCCAACCCCGAGATTGATAAACAAATATTAGATGAAATTAGCAAGTTCAGAGAAGCTTTCAAAAAGTCGAGTTACAAGGGAAGACTTGATTATTTGATGGCACTCTCTTTGCTAGATGGGAATAAGGTAGATGAGGGCAGGGCCGTTTTAAATGGGCTCCTTCAGGATGAAAGTGTCTCAGAGTACATCAAAGAGATGGCCCGCTCGGAACTCTCGTTGCTTAAGTTAAAGGAGAAAACGCTCTAATTTAAATTCAAATTCATCTTCCAGGATTGGAGGGTGTTAATGACAGGAGGTCAAATGGATACAGTAAGAGTCGAACTTTTCGGTCAGGATCCCAAGGTACAGAAGGCCATCTCGATGGCCCGGAACGTATCTGTTACCAAGGCCCCAGTTCTCATTATGGGTGAGAATGGCATTGGTAAGCGCACACTTGGACGCTATGTTCACCAGAATTCTACACGGGCGACACGGCCTTTGTGTTTGGTGGATTGCGCTCAATCTTCAGAAGAGGTTGAAAATGCAATTCTCGGGCATCGCGATGCCGAGTCAGGCAAATTCAATCGAGGAATTCTCGAGCAGGCCAACGGCGGCACAGTTATCTTTGCCAATGTTGACTGTTTGTCGGAAGAATTCCAGAAGAAACTTCACAAAATTTTAAACGAGCTACCAGACTACGACATCGATGTTCGTCTGATTTCAACCACGACGAAAAATCTTTCGAAGTTGGTTGGAGCTGGTCGTTTCTATAGAGGTCTTTTCAATCAACTGGCCTCAAACACCATTTCACTCATGCCATTGCGAGATCGGCCAAATGATTTGGAACAAGTCGCCCGCAGCCTAGTCAAAGAATTGGCAGGCGAAGAGCGCGTGATCAACCTTGATCAAACCGCCATGGATAAAATCCTCTCGCACTACTGGTCATTCAATTTGGAAGAGCTGCGAGATGTGCTTGAAGAATCGATTGAAGGATTCGAAGGCGACACTCTTACCGAAGAAAATCTTAGCATTGGAGAGAAACGTACTCAGATCGCCGTGCAAGATGATGAGAGTGAAGGTATTCGCTTGATGTCACTCAAGGACGCTGAAAAACTTCTTATTAAGAAGGCCTTGATTCATACCAGCGAAAACAGAACCCAAGCGGCAAAAATTTTGGGTGTCTCGATTCGTACACTCAGAAACAAAATTAATGAATACAGAAATGGTGGCAGTTCATATTTTGTAAATCTTAGGTGAGCTGATGGATATAGAAGATAAAACACTCAAGGCCCTTGCAACTTCGCTGAATTTTCGACAGATGCGCCAAGATCTCCTGTCGGCGAATGTGGCAAATGCGGAAACGCCCGGCTACAAAACAAAACGTCTGGAATTTGAAGCGGCGCTGTCGAGGGCCCTTGATGTAGACGGTGAACAGTCCATGAAGACGGAAGATGATCGACATTACGATGTGGGGGGAGGCGGTTTCGACGCCTTAGAGCCAGAAGTGTACGACGATCCGAATGGAATCGTTACGGAAAATGGCAACAACGTTAATGTTGATCAAGAGCTGGCCTTAATGGCCGAAAACAAGATTCTCTATGATGCTTCTATTCAGCTGTTAAATAAACGATTGGCATTGAAAAAATACATCGTTGGTGCTGAGTAGAAGTTGAAGGGTTGAATTATGGATTTTTTAACAGGTCTTAAAATTAGCAGTTCGGGGATGGCGGCCAATAAAAAGCGCATGGGGGCGATCTCGTCAAATATCGCCAACCAACAAACCACGCGAACGGCCGAGGGTGGGCCTTATCGCAGAAAAGAAGTGGTGTTTGGTGCTGAGCCGGCGCGCGATTCATTCTCAGATGCGCTCGAAGGTGAGATGGATGAAAATGCGCAAACCGTTCAGGCGACTGAAGTTATTTCGACTGATCGGCCACCGGTTTTGAAGTATGAACCCAACAATCCCGAGGCCAATGAGCAAGGTTATGTTGCCTATCCCGACATCAATATGATGGAAGAAATGGCAAACATGATCGCGACGTCACGGGCCTATGAGGCCAATTTGGCGGCCTTTAACACCACAAAAAGTATGGCCGTGAAAGGTCTTGAGATCGGTAATAAGTAAGGGCTAGGAGGAAGGAATGAGTATTGAAACAGTAGGACGAATGAACAATCTTCTGAATAATCATGCGGCCACATCGTGGACCAAGCAGGTTGATCTGCAATCCCTGGTTCCTGAGAGTTTTGAAATCGGTGGAGTGAAGAAAGGCAACTTTCTTGAAATGCTGTCTCAGTCAGTCGCGCAGGTGAACGGACTCCAGCAAGAGGCCAATGTGGCAATTGAAAAACTGGTTACCGGTGAAAGCAAGAATCTGCACGAAACGATGCTTGCCGTAGAAAAGGCCGATATCGCCTTTAAAACAGTAAACCAAATCAGAATGAAAGTGAT
>JAHFAA010000579.1 GCA_023250775.1 Bdellovibrionales bacterium | reverse complement strand
CAGGAGCCACAGGAAGATGGGACAGCAAGAGATTTGGCCTCTGAGGGCAATCCCCCCGGCGAGAAATTTCACAAACGCGAAAACCTTTTTGGTCAACTTTCCATGCTTGTTATGGGCCTTGAGAACAATGATTCAAAGCTTGTTCAAGATCTCTTGGAGAAATTCGATAATTCTATTTCTCGTATTATTACTCTGCGCACTCGTGTCGGATCCATCGCAAACACCATTCAGACCACTCGCGCTCAGTTAGAATCTGAAAATGTTGATAAAGAGGCCCATCGTAGCCAACTAACTGATGCTGATGTGGCCGAACTTTTCAGTGACATTAGTAAACAACAACAGGTCCTAAGAACGACCTATCAATCTGGCAAAGCAATCTTGAATCAAAGCCTTCTTGACTTCCTGCGATAAACTCGAGCGAACTAAATAAATAAAATATTTTCGTTGCAATTTATTAGTCGGCATAATATAGATTGCGCAGTCGCCACGGATGAGGTGGGCCAGGAGGCTGGTACTAGAGGGTTTTTATGCTAGTTTTGACACGGAAGCTTGGTGAAAGCATAGCCATTGACGATCATATAAAAATTATTGTGATTCAGATCAAAGGAAAGCAAGTTCGTCTTGGGATTAAAGCTCCTAAAGAGACGAAAATTCACCGTGAAGAGGTTTATCAAGCCATTCAGGATCAGAATGAACTGGCTTCACAATCGGATTTTGAGGGTCTCGGACAGCTCACTGAAGACCTAAAAGACCTTAACAAGAAGTAATTTCCTACTTGCCCTTTCATGGGGCCGATTGCTAGAATTTCCATGGCAGCATTACGCTGCTGGTTATCTGGAGGCCTTAGTGAAAGTCACAACAACGCGTTTTGGCGAACTTGAAGTCGATAAAAAAGATGTTATCAATTTCGCTGATGGTCTCCTAGGGTTTGACAATTTTAAGCGGTTTTTCATAGTTGATCCAGGTGATCAGACTCTCATTTTGTGGCTTCAAAGTCTTGATGATGCGGCCATTGCTTTTCCAATTATTGAGCCAAAAATTTTCGCTCCTGAGTACTCAGTAAGATTGTTACCACCAGAACTCACAAGTCTTGAATTAGAAACACTCACAGATGCCAGCATCTACACAATTCTTACCATCCCACAAAATATTGTTGAAATGTCTGCTAACTTGAAAGCTCCAATTATTATCAACAATAAAACACGCAATGCTCGTCAAATTGTCCTCCAAGACAGCAAGCTCGAAGTTCGTCATAAAATGTATGTTGAGCTCAAAAAATACATTGTCACATATAACTCTGATGATGCTCGTCGCTCTACTGCACAAGCGGCAACACCTGATGCAAATCGCAATCAAACTCAAGAAGTGGATACTGGAAAGATCACCAAAAATTCTTCCAATAATTCCGTAGATATCTAAAAAAATAGATTAATTCAGAGTGGTTTCTGTCGCGCTTTCGGCCAATGAAAGGTAGGTCTTTGCTTCTGTATTGTCAGGTGCGATGGACAAAATCTTCAACCACTCCTGCTGAGCTTCGATAATTTTTCCAGAACCATAAAAAATCAATCCCAGTGCCAGCCTTGCAGGAATATAGTGAGGACGTTCTGCTTTAAGTTTGCGCAAGTCTTCAATGGCCTTATTTACAAGACCTTTTTTGGCATAAACTTTCGCAATCTTCAATTTAATTTCATCATTTTCAGGATCAAGTGAAGAGGCCTTGGCATATTCAAAAAGTGCGTCGTCATATTTTGCGTATGTAAAATATTGTTCAGCCAATTCAAAGTGACGTTGGGCAAATTTTTTATTTACATGAACATCACCCATACTGTCGGAAGTCACATTATTTTTCACACGCTCGGAGGCGGTTTCAAAAATTTTCTTGGCCTCTTCATATTTTCCAATATCGTTATAGATGACGGATAAGCTGATTGCGGCTTCTGTGTGGCATGGATCAAGCTCAAGGACTTTCGAAAACGCCTTAATGGCCTTCCCAATTTCTCCACGACGATGATAGATATTTCCCAAAGCAAAAAAAGGTTTGGGATTTTTGGGATTCAAAAGAATCGTTTCATGAAAAAGTTCTTCAGCCTCTTTAATTTTTCCGACCTTGTTGGCTTGGAAAGCATTATTCAGAAGATCTTGTTCTTGAAGATTCAAGCTAAACCTCTTTGGTTAGTTGGCTTTGCACCGATC
>JAHFAA010000175.1 GCA_023250775.1 Bdellovibrionales bacterium | reverse complement strand
ACGGTTACTGTCTATATCCTTATCGGGATGAAGGATGGCCGACCTTAATCAATCCCAATCTGTCAGAGCAAACTTCTCGGCCATAGGCAAATCTTTCCAAACCGCGAAAAAGATCGTGAAACTTTTTGAATTCATGACTCCTATGACGAAAGGCACTTAGAGATTTGGCGCTTCGAGGAGGATGCCATGAAGCTGATTAGTTTTGTCGGATTATTGTGTTTAATTTTTTTACTTAGTGGGTGTGCCGCTCTTCTGCAAGATCGCTCATTCTCACAGCAAATGAATAACAACAACGAGGATAGTCTCTTTTCACCAGGAAAAGATTTTCCCGTCTCGAGTGGCGATACCGGAAAGCAATATCTTTCACGCGATGAAATCAAATCACGCACACCAGCGAGTAAATACGAACAGGCCGAAAGCCGCGAGCACCAATCAATCCAAGAAGAATTGGCCGAAATGGAAGGAAACCTCACACCAGAAGAAAATGAGCGTTATGAACGAGTGAAAGGTCAATTCGTCGCCGATTCAGAGCGAATATATTTTTTGCGATTGTCCCCATCTGAGAGACAAAACTACCTTCGAACTCTGGGTATCCAGGCCGCCAACGTGGCGCCAGACCGACCAACCTATAGCGCTTTAACGTATATTCGATCCTATCAGCGCACTTCGCGAGAAATTTATTTAGGAATGGACAAAGATCAGGTCATTGATCGTTGGGGCCGTCCTGATCAAGTCGAAATTGCTGGCAATCCGCGAGAAGGGAATGAACGCTGGACTTTTTTTGACAACGGCCAGAGCAAACGCATTTTCTTTGAAGGTGGTCGTGTTCAAGGCTGGGGCCAAGAATAGAGACTCGTATGCACTGCGCCGTTCCATGATGTGCATTTTGCGCTAAAAATTGGGTCTACCAGCATCTTTTTTTGGCAATATAACTCATAATTATTAAGCAATATTGATGCGCTGTGAACTCGCTTCTTATTTATTAGGATATGGATATGGCATCAGAACTTTTAAGTGCACTTGAATTTGAAAAACCTATTGTCGAACTCGAAAACCAAATTCGGGAAATGCGAGGAGCTTCTTCTCGCCCTGGCGTTAACCTCGACAACGAAATTAAATCTCTCGAAGCGAAAGTTCATAAACTTTTGAAAGACGTTTATACCAATCTTGGAACATGGGAGCGTGTGCTTCTTTCGCGACATTTCAATCGCCCTCATACTGTCGAATATATTCAACACATGATTACCGATTTCCATCCCTTGTCAGGCGACCGTCATTTCGCCGATGACCCAAGCATGATTGCAGGTTTGGGATATTTTCAAGGTGAAAAAATCGCTGTCATCGGAATTGAAAAAGGTCAAAAAACAAAAGAAAAAATTCATCACAATTTTGGAATGCCACGCCCTGAGGGATATCGCAAGGCCATTCGAGTAATGGAATTGGCAGGACGTTTTGGAATTCCCATCCTCACTTTAGTTGATACACCCGGAGCATTCCCTGGCGTTGAGGCCGAGGAACGAGGTCAGGCCACGGCCATCGCGGAAAATTTGGAAAAAATGTTTACCGTTCCCGTGCCTATGATTTCAGTAATTATCGGTGAAGGTGGCTCAGGCGGCGCTTTGGCGATTGCCATTGCTGACCGAGTGATGATGATGGAATATTCCATCTACTCTGTAATCTCACCGGAAAGTTGCGCCTCAATTTTGTGGTCCGATCCGAAAATGGCTGATGTGGCCGCAAAAGCACTTCAGCTCATTCCTGCCAAGGCCCTAGAGTTAGGCGTAGTTGATCAGATTATCGCCGAACCACTCGGAGGCGCTCATCGAGCCCATGATGAGGCCGCCAATTTGGTGGCCGCTGCCGTCAAAGCAAATTTAGCACAATTAAAAAGTCTCTCACCTAAACAGTTGATGGATGAACGCTATCGTAAGTTTCGAATTATGGGCAACAAGACACTCTCATAGGAGATTGAAATGGCGATCCAATCAATGACTGGATTTGGTAGGGGCGAGGCCAATGGCCCAAACATGCTGGCCGTGGTGGAAATAAAAAGCGTAAACCACCGTTACAAGGAAGTTCGTTTTCGAATGCCGGGGCATCACAGCGCTCTTGAGATGGAATTGCGTGAGCTGCTTTTTTCAAAATTCAAACGCGGGAGTTTTGATGTTTGGGGAACGATTAAGACCTCCTCGGATAGCACCAATACAATCGCACTTGATCATAAAAAAATTGAAAGTTTTTTGCGTACCATAAAACAGATTGCTCAGCAGGAAAAATTACCTCTTGAAATTCGTCCCGGTGATTTTTTGCGACAGGATTTTTACCAAGAAAGTTCTGAGGATCTGGTCTTAACAGAAGCTGATCTGTTGCGTGAAGCTTTCAATAAAGCAATGAACGTTCTTGAAGATGGCCGTTTAAAAGAAGGACTAAAACTTAAGGTTGTCTTACAGAATCATCTGTCAGAATTTACCAGGGAATTTCACTCTATCGAACAGCAGGCCGGAACCTTTCGGCCAAAAATTGAAGAGCGACTTCGTAATCGATTTAAAGAATTCTCTAAAGAACTTGCCTCTATCGATACTCCTCGATTTCTTCAAGAGATTGTTTACTATTTAGAAAAGCTCGATATTTCGGAAGAAATCAATCGTCTTCATTCTCATTTAAAAAAAATAACCGGTCTTCTGGATAAGGGTGACGAGGCCGGCAGACAAATCGATTTTTTAGTCCAGGAAATGAACAGAGAAACAAATACTATCGGTTCTAAATCGGGTGAAATCCTTATCTCTGATCACATTATTGGAATGAAAGGCCAACTTGAAAAAATGCGCGAACAAGGATTGAACATTGAGTAAGAAGGCCATTGGAAAAATAATTATTATCGTCGCGCCATCGGGCTCGGGGAAATCAACCTTGCTCACTCGCCTCAAAAGCGATTTTCCAATGCTGCGTGAATCTGTCTCATACACTACCCGGACAAAAAGACCGGGTGAAGAACATGGCATCCATTATTTTTTCGTTTCTAAAGATGAATTTCTAAAAATGCGCGATCAAAATGAATTTTTAGAGTGGGCCTTAGTCCATGGTGATTATAAAGCAACTTCCCGCGCCTTTGTGAAGTCCCACCTGGATCGCGGCACACCACTCATTTTCGATCTTGATGTTCAAGGCGCTGATTATTTCAAAAAAGAGTTTAAGGACCAGGCCAAGGTAATTTTTATTGCTCCGCCTTCTTTGGAAGAATTAGAAAAACGTTTACGCCATCGCAACACAGAATCAGAAGAGGCCATTCAAGTGCGCTTGAAAAATGCCAATGCAGAACTTGACCGCATGTTTGATTATGATTTTCATATCATGAATGATGATATCGATAGGGCCTATAAGGAACTTTCCTCTATCGTCACTGAAATTTTGGAGAACTGATTGTACACCCAGTTAGATTTTTCACATGAACGCGACCTCAACTTTGCCGAACTAAAACGCAAGGTCGAGTCATATTTTAATGATGCCGATTTCGCACTTTTGGAAAAAGCTTATCTGCTGGCAGAAAAATCACACACCGGCCAAAAGCGAAGCTCTGGCGAAGACTATATCATTCACCCTCTCAACGTTGCCTCGACCTTAATTAAATTGCGCATGGACATGGATAGCATTGTCGCCGGTCTGCTCCATGATGTAATTGAAGATTGCAATGTTACGCCAGAACAAATCGAGCAGGATTTTGGCAGCACCATTGCTCAAATTGTGGTTGGTCTTACAAAAATTTCTAAAATCAAATTCAAAACCAAGCAGGAATCCCAGGCAGAAAACTTTCGCAAGATGGTTATCGCCATGGCGAAAGATATTCGAGTTATTATCGTAAAACTTGCTGATCGCATGCATAACATGCGAACTCTTCAATATATCTCCGATGCTAAACAAAAAGAGATTGCGCAGGAGACTCTTGATATTTATGTCCCGCTGGCGAACCGCTTAGGTATCAACTCGGTCAAGGCCGAGCTTGAGGATTTATGTTTGCGATTTATCCACCCAGATATTTATTATCGTTTGGCCGAAAAAGTTGCGATGAAAAAATCTGAGCGTGAAAAATATATTGGTGATGTCGTCGAGATCTTACAGGATAAATTCAAAGAATATGATGTTCATGCTGAGGTAAAAGGCAGGCCGAAACATTTTTATTCGATTTATAAAAAGATGATTTCACGTGGCGTGGACTTTGAGCAAATTCAAGATATTTTGGCCTTTCGGGTAATGATCAATAATATTACCGAGTGCTATAAGGTCTTGGGCATAATTCACTCGAGCTGGACACCGATTCCCGGCCGTTTTAAAGATTACATTGCCATCCCAAAGGTCAATAACTACCAATCTCTACACACCACTGTTATTGGGCCACGGGCCGAGCGAATTGAAATCCAAATTCGTACACATGAAATGGATGAGGTTGCCGAGACCGGCGTGGCTGCGCACTGGAAATATAAGGAAGGCCTGACCGGCGGAAAAACCAAACTTGATTGGATTCAAGAACTTTTAGAATACAATCAGAATTTGGGCAATAACGAAATTATGGAAGTAGTAAAAAATGACCTCGATCTTGGAGGCATTTTTGTTTTTACTCCCCAAGGTGACGTGCGTGAGTTAAAGCACGGTGCCACACCACTTGATTTTGCCTATGCTGTTCACACCGAGGTTGGTCATCATTGTGTCGGCGCAAAAGTAAACGGCAAAATTGTACCTCTTCGATATTCCCTCAAGTCAGGTGACACTGTTGAAATTTTAACCAGCAAAACGCAATCCCCAAGTAAAGACTGGGTTACGATCGTACGTACAAGTCGCGCAAAATCTAAAATTAAACAGTGGCTGCTTAAGATTGAAAGAGACAATCAACGCAACCTCGGCCTTGAAATTTTAGAAAAATCTTTCAAGGTCTTTAACGTCACTGTCAAAACTTTGAAAAAATCTGGGGAACTTGATCAGGTGATTCGTCTTCTCAATGTCATTAATGAAGACGAGCTCTATATCCAAGTTGGTATTGGGAAATTCCGACCGCACCAGATTATAGATGCCATTCCTTCTCTAAAACGCATTGCCGATACCATGGAATCAACTGAAAATCTTGATGAAAAAATCAAAGAAGTTGATGATTACTCAAAGCAAATTTCTGGTGAGGCGAAAAAGCGCGTAAGCAAGGACAATGCTGTCATCGTCGATGGCATGGATGATTTAATGGTACGCATGGCCCGATGCTGTAATCCGATTCCGGGAGATCCCATCTCGGGCCACATTACACGCGGCCGCGGCATTACAGTCCACACCGTCGGTTGCGCCCGTGTCGACACTGACCCAGCTCGAAGTATTAAAGTTGAGTGGAATCCAGACTTCAGCTTTAAACATCCCGTCAATATTCGGGTTATCACTCACGATCGTCCCGGTATTTTATCAACCATTTCAAAAAGCATTTCCAATATTGGTCTTAATATCAGAAGTGCTCTCGCGAAATCTCTTCCTGACCGCAAAGGCAGTTTTATTTTCGAGGTTGAAGTGAAAGATTATGCCGAACTTTTGAAGGCCATCGCCTGCATCGAGCAACTCGAAGAAGTCATTACGGTAGGTCGTGTTTAGGTGTAACTTCGCTCGGTCCTTCCCAGAAAAGAATAATGGCGATTGTTCGAAAAATTTTAAATGATTCTTTGATAATAATTTTGGCATTTCGCCATTGTGATGAATCCGACTTCAATCCCCAATAAAAAAATTGCGGCGCATTCTCACGACTTGAATCAATCAGTTTATCTAGAACTAGTTTGATTCTGGGAATGTGATAGTCATGCGAGATCACCAAGATTCTATTAATGCCTTTGGTTCTGTTGATGTAGTTGACCGTGTTTAAAGCGTTTTCAAAAGTATTATGTGAGGCATAGTCGAGATCAAAAAGATTCGTATCCAAATTGCGAAGATCGCTGTCTGTAGGGAAGAGAGTGCTAACCGTGTTTTTTTCATAAACGCCACTCACAAAAATATGCGACTGGTGATACTCGCGCGCTTTTTCCAAGGCGAAAGCAATTCTGCCTTTATCCCCGGTGAACACAACAATAAGATCAGGTGGTCTGTTATAAAGCGAAGATTCAGCTCTCTTTGTTTCTTCATCACCCTGTAACACGAGATAGGTACAAAAAACAAAATAGGCAAAAACAACAAGCCCGGAGAAAAATAAAATATTTTTTACTTTTCTCCAGGCCTTGGTTTGTTTTGTTTCAAAGATATACTTCTTAGTAAACATACTATGAGAGTACCGCAATAACCTCTATTTCAACGACCGCTCCCTTCGGAAGGGCCGCAACCTGTACCGTTGAACGGGCCGGATAAGGAGGACGAAAGAAACTTTCATAAGCAGCATTGACCTTCGCAAACTGGGCCAGGTCAGTCATGAAAATTGTCGATTTGATCACACTATCATGGGACAGCTTTTCGGACTTAAGCAGTCCATCGATATTGCGCAAAACCTGCTCGAGTTGCTCGTCAAAACTCTTCTTTAGCTCACCTGAAGTTGGATCAAGCCCAATTTGTCCTGAGAAGAAGAAAAAATCCCCTACGCGCACACCTTGCGAGTAGGGGCCAATGGCCTTTGGGGCCAGATCAGTTTGAACGATTGCCTTTTTCATTATTCATCCTCTTATGGGCCATGATAGCGGTCAAGATGCTCATGTTCACGATCTCATTAACTGAGGCCGTGCGAGCGATGATATTGACTGTTTTGGCCATAGGAACCAACAGAGGGCCAATGGCATGTGCATCACTTAACTGAGTGAGAAGTTTGTAACTAATGTTGGCTGAATTTAGATCTGGGAAAATCAAAATATCGGCAGGTTTATCGAGCGTGCAGAAATTAAACAAACCATTCATCAACTGAGGGTTGGTGGCAACATCGGCTTGCATTTCACCATCGCACATGAGGTTTGGATATTTTTCTTTGGTTATGCGAACGGCCTCTTTCACTTTTCGCGCTTCAGGATGCTCGTTACTTCCAAAATTGCTGAAACTTAAGAATGATACGCGTGGTTCTTTTTTCATGATATCGCGATAGAACTGCGCTGTTGAGGCGGCAATATCGCAGAGTTCCTGGGCATTGGGATTTATTTGCGCGGTACAATCGGCAAAAAAGAGCACGCGATTTTTAAAGGCCATAATATAAATGCCGTTCGATCGGCTACCACTCTTTGTTCCAACAACCTTCATTAATGGCCCAAAACATTCAGGGTAACTTAAAGACGGTCCGTTCATGAAAGCATCAACCTGTCCTTTCAACGCCATCATAGAACCATAATAATTAGGAAGCCCCATAAACTCGAACGCATGGGCACGACTTACACCTTCACGTTGTCTCATGACACAATAATCTTCACTATATTTTTCGTAGTTTGTATCTTTTTTTGGATCAACTACGGTTAGTGAGGTCAGCTCTTCCAATCCAGCAGCTTTCATGACATTGGTAATGCGTTCTTTCGATCCCAAGAGAATTGGCTCAATATCGCCTTCATCTCTGAGGAT
>JAHFAA010000174.1 GCA_023250775.1 Bdellovibrionales bacterium | reverse complement strand
GGTTCTGAATTTATCAATTTTTTTTCCGGATGAATTTCCACAAGCGACAACTTTTTTCAGAAGCTCTGAAGTGGGAATATTTATGACGCATTCTTTGGTCGATCTCAAAATATTAAAAGAATAGTTTCGATTACTGAGAACGCAGCCAATGAGAGGGGGTTCAAACTCAAGCATTGTATGCCATGACATCGTCATGATGTTTGTTTTTTGCTTTTTCGCAGTCGTTACTAACACAACTGGCCCCGGCTCAATCAATCGATAGACTTGAGATAAGGGAAATATTTTTTTGCTCATTCAAATCCCATATTGCGAATGCCCTACTTCAAAAATCTTTGGGCCTGGTTCCACAGCTCTCGGAAGCGTGAGCGTTTGTGGTTCAAACAACTCAGGAATTGTCTCCGTTAATACTTCATTTATATCATCAGCAAAGAAGAATTTTGTTTCATTGCGAACTTGTTCAGGAATTTCTTCAAGATCTTTTTTATTTGCTCGTGGAAGAACAATCTCGTGAATTCCGGCACGATGAGCGGCCAAAACTTTTTCCTTAATTCCCCCTACCGGAAGAATAAGCCCACTCAAGGTTATCTCTCCTGTCATTGCCAAATCTTGTCGCACATTTTTTTTGGCATAGAGTGAAACAAGCGCAACGGCAATAGCTACACCGGCAGATGGCCCATCCTTGGGAATAGCACCTGCCGGAATGTGAATGTGTATGCCTGAATCTCTAACCTCTTTGGCAACTGACCTGAATCTTGGCTGGGCCCACACATAACTTAAAGCGCAGGTTACAGACTCACGCATAACATCGCCAACAAGACCGGTGATTCTTATTTCATCTTTCCGATTGGGCAAAAAAACCGTCTCGATATAAATAATATCCCCACCAGCATCCGTCCAGGCCATTCCAGTCGAGATTCCCGGACTCCATTTTTTTCGGATTTGTTCAAGAAATATTTTCTGAGGCCCAAGAAAATCCGGCAAATTAGTTGGTAAAATTTCGACAGGTGTATTATTTCCTCGGGCAATTTGCATGGCGATTTTGCGCGCGATATGAAAGATGCAACGCTGTAATTCTCGCACACCGGCCTCACGAGTATACTCTTGGATAATGTGTCCTAACACAGTATCATTTAACGTCAAAAAGTCGGGCCTAATTCCAGCTTCTGCAATCTCGCGAGGTATAAGATAGCGTTTTGCTATTTCAATTTTTTCATACTCGGTGTAACCCGCCAATTTCAAAATTTCCATCCGATCTAATAAAGGCCTGGAAATATTTTCAGTGGTATTCGCAGTTGTGATAAACAACACTCGTGATAAATCAAAAGGCAAATCCAGATAATTATCATGAAACTCAAAATTCTGGGCGGGGTCTAATATTTCCATCAACGCGGCCGCGGGATCGCCGCGAAAATCAGCTCCAAGTTTGTCGACTTCATCCAGCATGATAAGAGGGTTATTGACCTCTGCACGTCTAATTGCCTCGAGAATACGCCCTGGCATGGCGCCGATGTAGGTGCGTCGATGTCCTCGAAGCTCGGCTTCGTCATGCATCCCACCTAAACTCATCCTTTCAAATTTGCGCCCTAACGCTCTTGCAATTGACTGGCCTAAAGATGTTTTTCCAACACCAGGCGGCCCAACAAAACAAAGAATTGGAGCTTTGGCCGTGGGATTGAGTTTTAAGACCGCTAACTGTTCAATAATTCTTTGCTTAACATCTTTTAGATCAAAGTGGTCCTCATCCAAAATAGACTCTGCTCTTGCAATATCAAGATTATCTTCTGTTTTCTTGTTCCACGGTAAATCTATAATATGTTGTAAGTAGGAATGTGTGACTTGATACTCGGGCGAAATTTCCGTCAAACTGCGAAGACGCTTCAATTGTTTGGTTGCCTCATTAAGAGCTTTTTCAGGCAAATTGGCCTTCAACAATTGCTCTTCAATCATCTTGGTTTCATCTTTCCCAGCATCACCACCTAATTCTTTTTGGATTTCATTAAGCTGTCGTCGCAAGACATATTCCCGTTGCTCTTTTCCAAGCTTATCCACCACCTGGTTTGAGATTTTCTCTCTTAAGTTCTGAACATTTTGCTCATAGGAAACATAATCGTGCATAAGTTTACTTAACTCTTTCCTGGATGGTGCTTCTAGCAAAGTCTGCTCTTTTTCCATTCCGAGTCCAAGAATGACTGCCATCAAATATGTCTGGTTAACTGGATTAAGCACATTGCTGACCAGTTCAGAAATTGGCATGCCAAATTCTGTGGTGGCATTGCCTCGCATTTCAGAAAAAATTTTTAACGTCTCTCTATGCAACGCCTCAATTTCCGGACTTGTGTCATCTTGTAAGGGAAAGGGAGAAAAATCGGCCTCAAAAAAGGATTTCTGTCTGTTGAAGCGATCAATTTTCACACGCTCAATCCCATTTAGTAGCAGGCTTACGGTAGTTTCAATTCTATTCATGCGCACGATCACGGCCCTGGTTCCGATTCGGTAGAGATCTGTCTCATCGATTTCTATTTTTTCCGAAGCACTTTCCTTAATTGCAACGACAACAAGGCTTTTTTGTGGATTTGCCAATGCAGTATTAACCGCCTCAATCCCCAAGCTGCTGGTAATAACAATAGGCAAACTAATCCCGGGAAACAGCACTGAATCATTGAGCATCAAAACTGGCACGTTCGAAGAAAATACTTCTGGCGTATTCTCCATAATTTTCTCCTATCTGCTTTTGCAGTACTCCATACATTGTTTGGAGTTTGACTCATTTTACAATGATTAAGCGCCAAGTAACGCTGACTCCACTTCTTTCGAAAATTGATCTTGCTTACTTTTCTTTCACACCACGGCGCTTATGTTCTGAAAATCATCAAAAAAGATAAGAAGCGTTCTTCTGCAATTCAGACTACTTGTTCTAGGGTAGTTGAGAAATATCCTTTCAGCTTGGAGTTTTTCTGACCGACTTTTTGCCCTACATTTCACCGCAATATCTCAACTCTATGTATAGTGCATTCTTGCAAGGGGCCGATGGTGCAATTCCTTCCGGCTGGGAAGCTTTTTTTGAGGGCGAGAAAATTGGTGAAGCAGAAGGTGGGGAAAAGATTTTACGTGAATTAGAGCTAAAAGAATTAATCGACGAATTTCGAATCAATGGACACAAATGTGCCAATATTAAAATATTCGAGGTGAATTCGGAAAAATGCAAGTTATACCAAAAACTAGATGCCTATGATGATAATGCAAAATATCTCGCACCGTTTTTTGCCGGACTAGGCAATTTAACAATGAAAGAATTAAAAACGTATCTAAAAAATGTTTTCACAGAAAATATCGGAATCGAATTCGCACACATTCTCGACCTCAATGTTCGACAATGGTTAGAAACAAAATTAAATCCCAAAAACCTTCCCCGAATCGGAGCTGACAAGCAAAAAAAATTGCTTGGCGACTTGATTAAGGCGACAAAACTTGAAGAGTTCTTGCAGCATAATTACCCTGGAAAAAAAAGATTTTCACTTGAAGGTGCCGAAGGTCTCATTTGTGCTTTACATGAGCTTGCTGAGTTGGCCGTCGATTCCAACATGGAAGAAATCGAGCTGGCCATGTCACATCGTGGCAGAGTGAATATTTTGGCGAATTTTTTGAATTGGCCTATGGATCGGTTAATTGCCGAATTTGAAGATGGAAAAAATGGACCGACATTTGGCGATGTTAAATATCATCTAGGATTTACAAATAAAATAAAAGTTCATGCGAAAGACCTCCCCATTTCTTTGGCATTCAATCCTTCACATTTAGAGTCTGTCTATCCGGTTATTCTTGGAAAGGTTCGCGCCAAAATCTTAGGCCAATATAACAATAAGTGGGAGGCCATTCTTCCCGTCATCATCCACGGAGATGCATCTTTTATTGGCCAGGGAATTGTAATGGAGACCTTGAATTTTTCCGAATTAAAACCGTATTCGGTTGGTGGCAGTGTGCATTTTATTTTGAACAATCAGTTAGGTTTTACTGCCGAGGCCTCTGAAACACGATCTTCTGTTTATTGCACTGATTTCGCTAAAGCATTAGAAGCGCCAATTTTTCATGTAAATGGAAATGATGTCGAGGCCATTTGCACAATTACAAAACTGGCATTTGAATTCAGGCAAAAGTTTTCACGCGATATTTTTATAGAGATTTGTTGCTATCGCAAATACGGTCATAACGAGATGGATGAACCCCGTTATACCAACCCCACACTCTATAACAAAATACAGAATTTTCGACCAATTAGTGAAATTTATGGAGATAAGCTAACATCTCAAAAAATCTTAAGCACCCAAGAATTCGAAGGCCTGAAAAACAACTATTTCGCTCATTTAGAACAGCAACAAAAAGCTGCGCGGGAAGGGCCATTGGCAATCTTTGATGACTCTTTTCAGGGACGATGGGCAGAATATAAAACACCGACCTTTGAAGAAATGATAGGATTTGTCGAAACTCCCATCTCCGCCCCGCTAATCGAAGAGATCATCGATAGTATTCATACAAAGATTCCTCAGAATATTCATCCTCTTCCAAAACTGACAAGAGCACTTGAAAGACGATTTGAAAAATATAAGACCAACAAGGAAATTGTGTGGGCGTTGGCAGAGTTGATAAGTTTTGGATCGCTTCTTACGGAAGGTTATAGCATTCGATTAGTTGGTCAGGATAGCGTCAGAGGTACTTTTAGCCAACGACATATTTCTTATTTGGATCAACAAACAGGAACGGGTTATGTTCCTTTAAAGAAATTTGAAAAGAATTCTCATTTTGAAGTTTATAATTCTCCTCTCTCTGAAAATGCAACATTAGGTTTTGAGTTCGGATATTCATTATCTTCCCCAAAGTGTCTCACCATCTGGGAGGCACAGTATGGGGACTTTGCAAATGGCGCTCAAGTTATTATTGACCAATTTATTGCCTCCTCTGAGCAGAAATGGAAACGAGCAAGCGGACTCGTGTTATTACTCCCGCATGGCAATGAAGGGCAAGGCCCCGATCACTCAAGCGGCAGGTTAGAGCGGTTCTTGCAATTATCCGGAGAATTGAACCTCCAAATCGCTCAGCCTTCAACAGCGGCACAATATTTCCATCTACTGCGTCGTCAAATGCATCGACATTTCAGAAAACCATTGGTCATTTTTACACCAAAGAGTATGTTGCGAAGTGAATTAAATGCTTCTCATCTTGATCGCTTTTCGAGTGGCGGTTTTCTGAATATTATTTCCTCCACGCCAACGGGCAGTGAAAAAATAGGATTGCTCTGCTCCGGCAGGATTTTTTGGGATCTATTTTCTGAAGCAAAGAAACAGCAAGTCATGGCCAACATTATGCTCATCTCCATTGAGCAATTATATCCCCTCGATATTCACAAGCTAAAGGAAGTCATCGAAAAGAATGCGCACATTCAAGAATGGCACTGGGTGCAAGAAGAACCACAAAATGCCGGTGCATGGTTTTTTATGAAGCTAAGCACTTTATCCATAAAATGGAATTTAAAATATATTGGAAGACCGATCAGTTCTGTCCCGGCAGAAGCGAGTTCTCTCATTCATGTAACAACTCAACAGAAAATTCTAGATCAGGCGTTAAGAAAAGCGAGGTAATTCATATATGAGTAGTATTAACATTGAGGTTCCAAATTTAGGTGAATCCATCCAAGAGGCCGTTGTTTCAAAGTGGTTGGCGAATGATGGTGCGCTAGTACAAAAAGGTGATGTCATTTTAGAGTTAGAGTCTGATAAGGCCAATGTTGAAATTCATGCTCCCGGAACTGGAATGCTACACATCAAAGCGCAGGTTGGAGGGACTGTCAAAATTGGCAATCAAGTGGGAGAAATTTCAGACGCGCAAGAAGCTCCAAAGGCCCCACCTGAAAAACCTCAGGAGAAGCCTGTGGAAATCTCAAGCACAGCGACGCCGGCACCTCCTGACAAAGAAGCGAAGGTCGCTTTAGACCAATCCGAAAGGACGGAAGAGATGAGTCCTTTTATGAAAGCAATGGCAAAAACCTTGCTCAAAGGGCAGCAAGAATCTGTTGCCACAACAACTTATACGGATGTGGATTTGTCCAAGGTCATCTCGATCCGTGAAAAAAGACAATCTGAATTCACACAAAAATTTGGCGTTAAATTGGGCCTTATGTCTTTCTTTGGCATTGCTGTCATTTCCGCTTTAAATGAATTTCCGCTTCTCAATGCACGTTTAAAAGAAAGTAAAATCATCTTCAACAAAAAGATCCATTTAGGTATTGCCGTTTCTCGTGAACAGGGACTTATCGTACCAGTTATCAAAAACTGCAACGAGATGAGTTACGCTGAACTGGAAAAGGCCATCTCCGAAAAAGTTGAAAAGGTTTCCAAAAGAAGTCTAGATTTGTCTGAGGTAAAAGGTGGAACTTTCACCATTACCAACGGTGGAATGTTCGGTTCATTATTTTCAACTCCTCTTTTAAACCCTCCTCAAGTTGGTATTCTAGGAATGCATCGTATTGATCATCGCCCAGTCGCCATAAAATCTGACAAGAACGAATTTAAATTAGAAATTAGACCCATGATGTATCTGGCGCTTACTTATGATCATCGCTTGGTTGAAGGCAAAATCGCCGTTCAATTCTTAGCGCGAATAAAAGAGGTTCTCGAAAACGTAGACGAAAATAGAATTTTACCAGCTACGGTGCAATAAATATTTATATGGAGAATAATTATGGTTGCTGAAATATCTACAACAATCGTTCTAATATTTTGTGTTTTATTTTTTGCCGTTCGAGATGCAAGTCTGTGGCTATGGACTATTTTAGCTGCTATGTGCCTGTGGCTTTTCAAGGCCCCGTTATGGCTAGATGTTTGTTTTGTAATTTTTGCAGTATTCTTTTTGGTCAGACCGTTGCGTTCATATGTAGTTTCCTTGCCTCTTATGAAGTTCATGCAGTTCTTGAAAATAACGCCAACCATTTCTAAGACAGAAAGGGAAGCATTAGACGCAGGCGTCGTATGGATTGAATCTGAATTTTTTTCCGGGAAACCAAACTTAAAAAAAATATCAGAAGGGCTTTATCCTGAATTAACTAATGAAGAACAAATGTTTCTTAATAATCAGGTAGAGACTTTATGTGAGATGATCAATGATTGGGAAATTTGGGATAGGAGAGAGATCCCAAAAGAGTTATGGGAATATATGGCGAGAGAACGTTTTTTCGGCATGATTATTCCCAAAAAATATGGAGGATTAGAATTTTCGCCCTTTGCTCATAGTGAAGTTATTAAAAAGATTGCCAGCTGTTGCATTCCCGTCTCTGTCACCGTCATGGTCCCCAATTCCTTAGGCCCTGCTGATTTAATTTTACTCTTTGGAACAGAAGATCAAAAAAACTACTATCTTCCTCGCTTGGCCGACGGAAGAGAAATGCCCTGTTTTGCTTTAACCGAACCAGGTGCCGGCAGTGATGCCGCTTCCCTAACTTCTAATGGCGAGCTTTTCATTGGGAAGGAAGGAAAACTGTATATTAGACTGTCATGGAACAAACGTTGGATCACCTTGGCGTCTAT
>JAHFAA010000173.1 GCA_023250775.1 Bdellovibrionales bacterium | reverse complement strand
AAAAATAGAAATTGTAAGTGACTGCGCGGTGATAATCCCACTTCAAACCTTGCACCAAATACTGTGAGAGGCGAGTCGAAAGCAAAACTTCTGCACAAACATAAAGCGCCAAAAGAAGACCGGGATAAAAAAAACCAGTGAACAGAGGTAGACTTTTTTTGCGTTCACTTAAGTGAGGAGGAGGTGCATCGGTTGCTTGTAAGGTGAAGACGCCAAGAAGCAAAAAGACTAATGCGGGAAGCATCGAGAAAAGGAAGGCATAAGGCCACAACTCAGGCCCAAATAGAGAGGCCACAAGAGGAGACATAAGAGAGGCCATGCCATACATGGAATGTAATCCGGAAAAAAGGCGACGTCGGTGAGACACAGGCGCGACTTGACCCAAGAGAATGTTTATAGAAATAGAGCAAATTCCATTGCCGAGTCCAAAAGTGACAGCACCTAGTACCATCGGCCAAAAAGTCGTGCTGAAGAGTGATGTCAGTGCGAAGAAAAGGGAACCAATCCCCATGAATGAAAGAGAAAAATACAAGGATTTTTTTGCGCCAAAGAAGTTCAGCCACCAAGGCGCAAGTAAACTCATAATTAAGGCCGCCAAGGATGCAGGTGCAAAAAGTAAAGAACCTGTTTGGGAGCTAATTCTAAAATGGGAGAGTATTGTAGGGAAAAGCGGCCCACGCAGATTATCGATTAAACCGAGCGTGAATAATGCGCCATAAGTGAGAGCGATCATTGGCAAGATTTTTTTTTGAGAGATATATGATCCTAATATAAAAAGGCCCCATATAGGGGCCTTTGAATTTAAAAAATAAAAGAGAGCTTATGCTTGAGTGGCCGATGATGAACTTGCTGACTCACTTTTGGTGGCGCGACGAGTGGTCCTTGGACCTCGCGCCGCCTTAGGTGTTGCACGACGTGCAGTCTTCTTTTGAGTTTTGCTGACGCGAACAAACCCTTCGACTTTCTTTTGCAGTTTATTTAATTCTTTTTTCTGTACATCCACAAAGCTTTTTGCTTTTTTAACTTCAGACTGGATAACTTTATCAACCAGTTTTTCTAGTTGTTTTTTCTCATCGCTAAATTTCTTTTTAATGACGGTAAGATCTTTGCCAACCAGACCATCAAAATCTTTTTTGGCATTTTTTACAAAGGCCTTAACAGAACTTTGAATTTCTTTGATTTTCTTTTCTTTAACAAAGTTGTGAAGTTCTTGTTTTACCTTGTTCCAGGATTCAAGAACACTTTTTACTTGAACTTTTTCAACGATTTTTTGTGCATTCATGGCGAGTCTCCTTAATAAAGCTACGAGGTAACTTATACTAAAGCATTTTTTTACAAATGGGTACTCTGTATCCAAAACCAAAACTTTTAGGCTTCAGCTTCAAAATCGGCCCAAACTGTTTCCTCTTGAATTCAGAATTTAAGTAAAGACGGTATGTTCGCTCGATTTCTTCCTGGGGAAGGCCGAGTTTCATCAAGTCGGAAGGTGATAAGCGATAACTTAGAATTCCTTCCAGGATGGGGTCCAGACGCTCATAGGGGGGAAGACTATCCGCGTCCTTTTGCCCTTTTCTCAACTCTGCGGTAGGAGGACGATCAATAGTTTCCTCGGGAATGAGTGGCCCATATTTTTGATTGATGTAGTGAGAAAGCTGATAAACTTCAGTTTTGTACAAGTCACCAAGCAGTGAAATGGCGCCGACACTGTCACCATAAAGAGTTGAGTATCCCACCGCCAGCTCACTTTTGTTTGAAGTGTTGATGACGAGGAAACCCCCGCTGTTGGATTTTGCGTAGAGCAAGGCCCCGCGCAGACGACTCTGAATATTTTCGTCAGACAATCCGGTTAGTTCTTCTTTGCAAGCGTCCAGGTAGGCATTGCGAACCGTGCTGTGGAGAAATTTAATGGGGAGTGTGGTCATTTTGATTTCGAGCGCTTTGGCCAAATTGCTCGCCAGAGTATAGCTCAGGCTTGAGGTAAACTGGCTGGGCATAAAAATGGACTCCAGCACCTGGCCTGGCGCCAAAGATAGTTTTGCCAGCACCGCAACTAAAGCTGAGTCAATGCCGCCGGAAATTGCCACGAGGAATTTTCGATGGCCTGTTTTTTGGGCATATTCTTGAAGTCCGAAACACAGACCCTTCACCACTTCTTCACAGTCAATGGGGCCAAATTCTCTCAGCAGGGCAATGGGGCCATTGGTCTTTAAGCGCGGTTCAAAAAGCGATTCCCAGGTGTTGACTGTTTTTTCTTTGGGAGGATGGTACTGACCTTTTTTTTCCAGAGGCAGACTGAGGAGATCGCTGGAAAATTGTGAGGCCAGGCCCAGAACTTTGTTGCCATCAACGGCAAAACTGCCGCCGTCAAAGAGGATTTCGTCTTCTCCTCCGACGCGGTTACAATAGAAAAAAGGCGCCTGAAGAGTGTGGGAAATCTCTTTGGCGCGCTCCAGGCGTTGGTTCAATTTCCCAACATTGTAAGGGCTGGCCGAAAGATTGACGATCAGATCAAAAGGCCTTTTTTGCTTTTGCATGAGTTGCTGTAAATCACTGACCGGATTACAAGGATGCATGGTGGATGGCCACATATCTTCACAAATCATGAGACCAATATTTTTTTCGGCAAAGGTGAAACTGGCGACTGCTTCACCGGCAGAAAAATATTTTTTCTCATCAAAGATGTCGTAATTTGGTAGCAACATTTTGCTATACAGATGAGTCAGTGGTTTGCCAGGTGTTAAGGAAAAAAGTCCATTTTCAATTTTGGCAGGATAATTTTGGGCATCAAAAGTGTACTGCAGGCCACCCACAAGAATCGCGATCCGATCCTTGTGTCCAGGATGAAAATCATTCTTGCACCATTGGTTTAGCTGCGAAACAAATTTTAGATAACGTTCAATGAAGGGACGCTGAAGACATAAATCTTGGAGTGGATAACCAGTCAGAAAAAGTTCTGGAAAAATGTGCAGACCGGGCAATGGAGGAGTCGCACGATCAGCGCCAAAATTTGTTTTAAGGTAAGCAAAAATACTGTCAAAATCGCCAATGGCATGATGGGTTTGATGGATATGAATTTGAAAGGTGTTGGACATCGTACAATCTCCACGCCATGGTTATTTTGGGTTGACTCGGTGTGCCCAAGGGGCTACAACCATCCCGCATAAGACTATAACAGAAGTTGTTGAGTTCTCCCATGTCCCACTTCCACAAAACTAACCCGTCACTTTTTCGTGTTCTGGTGATCGGTGCTGGCCTGGCCGGCTGTGAGGCCGCTCATTATTTGGCCCGTCATGGCGTGCAAGTCGTTCTCGTGGACGGTAAGAAAAAAAAATTAAATCCTGCGCAAAAGGTGACGACACTCGGGGAATTGGTCTGTACCAACTCACTTAAATCGGCCGATCCTGCGACTGGCCATGGTTTATTAAAACAAGAGATGCAGGCCCTGGATTCTTTGATCTTAAAGGCCGCCTATCAGCATCGTGTGCCTGCGGGCCAGGCCCTGGCAGTTGATCGCGAAAAGTTTTCTAGCTTTATTGAAGAGACCCTTCTCGCTCATCCTATGATTCGAGTGATCGAAGCCGAAGCCGCTGATCCCCTTGAGATGATGAATTCTTTAGAATGTTCCAAGGTGATTATCGCCACCGGCCCACTGACGTCTGAACCTATGGCCGATTGGATTGTTAAAAATATTTCCTCCGGTGATTTTTATTTTTACGATGCCATTGCTCCCGTGGTGGATGGTGATTCACTCAACATGGAAAAGCTCTATCTCAAAGATCGCTATGGTACGACAGGGGAGGGCGATTATCTCAACGCCCCTATGAATAAGCAGGAATATGATGCTTTCATTGAGGCGCTGGTTAATTCTGAAAAAGTTCCGGCGAAAAACTTTGAAGAATTAAAATATTTTGAAGGGTGTTTACCCATCGATACCATGGCCCTTCGTGGACACGAAACGGCGCGTTTTTCCTGTATGAAACCCGTGGGATTGGAAAAAGGGGAGGAGCGAAGACCTTACGCTGTTGTTCAGCTGCGTAAAGAAAATCTTCTGGGTTCTGCATACAATTTGGTAGGCTTTCAGACGAGAATGACCCATAAAGAACAGCTACGCATTTTTCGCATGATTCCCGGTCTCGAGGAAGCGCGCTTTTTGCATCTTGGCTCTTGTCATCGCAATTCATATTTAAATGCCAAGAAATTACTAAAGCGAGATTTTTCTTGTCAGCAGCATGCCGCCATCTTTTTTGCCGGACAACTGACTGGCGTTGAGGGGTACACCGAAAGTGCTGCTATGGGAATTTATACGGCGATTCAGATTGTCGAGCAATTACAAGGCCGACCGCCGCTGGCCTTTCCTGTTGATTGTGCCATGGGCGCGTTGGTTAATTATGTCATGACGGCCGAAAAACCATCGCCCAGTAATATTAATTTCGGGCTTTTTCCAGAACCTGTCTGGCCTGAAACGACCGGCAAACGACCGGGACGTAGTCTAAGAAAAGATCTGAAAAAAGAGCTGATTTGTCAGAATGCGCGAATAAGTTTTGAGAAAGTTTTGCAACATCTTCAGCAACAGGGATAATGGGCCATGGCCGGTATTGGATTTATCATTCTTGCATCCCTGTTTTGGGCCGTAGACGGGCCGATTCGTTATCCGCTGATTCAAGGCGGCGTCAGTGCTTCGCGAATTGTTTTCACTGAGCACCTCTATTTAACGATTCTTTTTCTGCCTGTTTTTTTTCGTCAAAAATCTCATGGTCTGCTTAAGTTTAAGCGATTGCGTCCAGGTGAATGGGCGGCCTTCTTTGCCGTCGGTGCCTTCGGATCGGCCTTAGCTACCTTGGCGTTCACCAGGGCCTTCATGTATCTCAATCCGACCCACGTTATTTTATTGCAAAAACTGCAACCGGTTGTGGCAATTTCCTTGGCCAATATATTTTTGAAAGAACGGCTGCATAAACATTTTGCTATTTGGGCCCTGGTTTGTCTGGCGGGGGGAGTGATTATTGGGCATCGTGAAATTTTCCAGGGGATTCAGGAAATCATGAGCACCGGCCATTTTGTCAGTTCCACTGATGGTTATAAGGGAATTGGTTTGGCCCTTGTGGCGGTGCTTGGATGGGGAGGCGCTACTGTTTTTGGGAAAAAACTTTCGGCGCAAGGATTCAACTCGTCAGAAATCATGGCGGGAAGATATTTGGCCGGATTGCTGGTTTTGCTCCCACTACCTTTGTCTGGACAGATGGAAATTGATGCGCGTCCAGAAATCTGGTTGAAAATATTTTGTTTGGTGCTGATTTCCGGATTGACGGGCATGTTCCTCTACTATCAGGGGCTGAAGCGTTTGTCGGCGAGACTAACGAGCTTAACGGAGATGTTTTTTCCTTTTCTGGCGGTGGTTGTAAACTGGATTTGGTTGGGTGCCACTCTCGATGTCGGCCAGGTATTTGGTGCCATTATCTTGCTTGCCGGCTCAATGGTAATTCAGAAAAACCATTACTAGAGTGTGCAGAGCATTCGACGAGTAATTAAATAATAATGGTAGGGAAACGGGCGATCCCAGATACACATGATGGATTCGCGATCGCAGCGAGTGAGACCTGGAAAAGGGGTATTGCTGTATTCGTCATCCAATCCCATCACATGGCCCATTTCGTGCGAGATGATATCGGAACTCCATTCGGTGGTCCAGAAACTGAAGTATGGCCCGCGCGTGTATTTACCCACCAGCAATTTAGCTTTGACATCGGCCTCTGAGCGTTTAGTTGTGAGGACAAATTTAAATTGCAGTGGGAAGCCATAAGGATTGTACTGAGTCCACTTTGCCGCCGCCAAATCGAGCTTCTCTTGCATGCTATTCATGGTGTCAGCGTCAAGCTTTGCGTGATTGGTAAAATAAACATTGGCTTGGATAAGCACGCCACCACTTGGGGTGAGCGTCATATGATAACGATAAGGGGCCGGAACAAATCCCAGAAAGGCACTACGACCATGGACGCGAACTTCATTAATTCCCGCTGCTCCCGCCAGTTGCGGGGTATTGGCGACTGATTCTGGATCAATTTGGCAACCTTTGAGATCACGGATTAAATGCCGCTTCACCATTCCAACGCAGATTTCATCACGACAATCGACTTTGTGAGCGATTTCGTTCCTGGTAAGTCGAGGTAGTTTGGCCTCGGCACTACCGATTATGAGTAACGCAAGCGACACTATGACATGGTATGTATTTTTCATGGCGCACTCATACTTTATGGGCGCGAAATTCGCAGGCCACCCTGTAAAAAGGAGATGGAAATTTTGGTGCGTAATCAGTACCATGTTCCTATTTATCGCTTGTAAGTGGGAGAATCTACAATGAATAAGATCGGGGTTCAGGAACCAACCGTCCTTTTACCAAAAGAAGGGATTGATCTTAAAAAATGGGCCGTGGTCGCCTGTGATCAATACTCCAGCTCGCCAGAATATTGGCAGGATGTGGAGAAAATTGTCGGCAAGTCCCCTTCGACAAATAATCTGATTTTTCCAGAAGCGTGGCTGGGGAAAGACGATGAGGTCAGGATCAAACGCATTCAACAGAGTATGAAAGATTATCTCGCCCAGGGATTATTTCACGAGCATAAGGGATTTATTTTAGTTGAGCGCAAGACCGAACGCACTCGCATGGGACTGATGCTCGCCGTTGATTTGGAACAATATGATTACAACAAAGGCTCCACCAGTCTGATTCGCGCCACCGAAGGCACTATTCTCGATCGCATCCCTCCGCGCGTGCGCATTCGTCAAGGTGCTCCTTTGGAACTGCCTCACATTATGATGTTGGTTGATGATCCTGATGATACGGTTTTGGGCCCGCTGATTAAGGCAAAAAATAAATTTAAAGTTCTCTATGACACAGAACTGATGATGAAAGGCGGGCATATTCGTGGTTATGCCGTCGATTCGACTCATTCTACAAAGATGCTCAAGGCCCTGGAGGAATTGGCAAAACCCGCTTCTTTCAAGGCGCGCTATGGACTGAGCGACAATAGGCCGGTTCTGCTTTTTGCCGTCGGCGATGGCAATCATTCGCTGGCAACAGCGAAGGCCGTTTGGGAAGAGATGAAGAAGAGTACGCCTGCGGCCTCGTTGGTGAATCATCCCGCGCGCTACGCACTTGTGGAGTTGGTCAATGTGCATGATGAAGGACTGGAGTTTGAGCCAATCCATCGCGTTCTCTTTGGCGTAAAAAAAGATTTGCTCACCTCACTGCGCGAAAGTTTGGGCGATACGATTTCCTTCAGCAGCTGCACTCGCCAGGAAATGATCGCCAGGGCCGGTGGTGGTGCCACTCATAAAATTGGAATGATAAGCTCGAAAGGGTATGGCGTGATTGAATTCGCACGACCGACTCACAATCTTCCCGTCGCCACCCTACAAAATTTTCTCGATCCTTTTATTAAATCAGGCGGCGCTCATAGCATCGACTATGTTCATGGCGACGATGTGGTGTGTGACCTCGGTTCCAAAGCGAGCAATGTTGGACTCTACTTGCCTACTATGCCGAAGGACGATTTATTTAAAACAGTCTTGCTAGATGGTG
>JAHFAA010000172.1 GCA_023250775.1 Bdellovibrionales bacterium | reverse complement strand
TGGAATCACAAACAGCTGGATGCTTATGGACTTTTTTTGCTTTCGCTTCTCGAGGCCGTCAAGGCCGGCGATCTGGCAGCGAACGAATTCTCGGGAGCACGCCAGGAAGTCTTCTTGAAATTTCCCCTGTTCTTTTCAAAAATTAAATTCCACCAATTGGAAGATTCAGGCGCATGGGAAGAACTTGAAAGACGCAATACTTCCAGCATTTCGCTTGTTACTCGATCACTGGAACTCTACCAGGAACTTCGTGAGCAATTCAAAGCAGGCAAAGGCCCGTATCCAGAGACATGGGCGAAATCAGTGAGTGATGCTTTGAAGGGCACTGACAAACCAACTCAAAACTTCTGGAATAAGAACGGTTTTAAAGCGGCGATTGAGAACGGCTACGAGACGGTGAAAAGGCAACTCAAACTGGGTGGGGAATCGCCGGACTACCCTAAGAATGATCTTCACTACCGCCAAGCTGATGCCGCCCTTTTAAATCTGGTGTTTCCTTCACCGCTAAAACGACTGCAAGAAAAAGACCTACGTGAAGCGGTGAAGATTGTCGAGGGACTGGCGCGGCCCTTTGGTGTTCTTCGTTATGAAAACGACAGCTACCAATCCGGCGACTTCTGGTTTCCTGAGCTGCTTAAAAGTATGAAGAACAAAGAGGCCGCCGATAGTAAGTTGACTGGCGATACCTCTTCTACCAAAGATTTTGAGGAACGGGGAAATCAGCTCATCAAAGGCACCGAGGCGCAATGGTTTTTCGACTCATGGATGGCCCTGGCCTTCTTGCATCTGGCAAAAATCACCAAGCACGAGGGACTTAAGCAGCAAGATCTTTTGAAAGCAACCATCCATTTGAAGAGGGCCATCGGACAACTTACCGGGAAGAATCTCATCGCCGCCGATGGTACGAGAGTCGGTGAGTTGCAGGCACCAGAAAGCATCAATACGGTGGTGGTGGGCAGCGAGCAGTTTCAGCTGCCATCGCCTATCAGTCCGTTGAACTGGGCCAAGGCCGAGCTTTATATGGCCTTGCAGCAGTATGCGCAGTTGCCCTAAGGCAATACTCGACTAATTCAATTCGGACATAATCGCCCTTATCATCAACAACAGGGCAGAAATGCCGATGAGCTTGCTATGAAATTCATGCTGATTTTGCTTTTCCTTTTCCTTTTCTTTTTTGGTTTTCTGGCAGATTCAGGCGCCCAAAGCACTGATGCTGTATGTGGTACCACGGCAACCTATTTGCTGAGATATGCGCCGAAGGAGGAAAAATACAAGGTCGAGTTTGTGCGTCAGTTTGATCAAACCTTTTGTCATTACTCATCACTCGCACCCGAAAATGCCAATCTTGAAGTGATCTATTTCGATAAGAATCATCATGAGCTTTTACGCAAAAAAGTCTTTTTTAATCACGAGATTTTTTATGATACGAAGAACCCAAAAACTTCTGCCATGGTTGGGGGAGTGACCAAAAATCTCTCGGATCTAACACTGGTTTTAAAATTTCCTATTTTAAGCGGGAAAAATTACTTTTCTTATGAGGTAAAGCGTTTAGATAATAAATTAAACGTTGGGAGTGGAAAGTTGTGAGCGCTCAAGCCAAGTTCGCAACATGCCTGTGCTTTTTTTTCCTTTGGATGCTGGGATGCCAGGACCATGCGGATCGTTTTGGGCAAAGTAATCCCATGCCCCAGATAGGCAATAATTCCGTTTACTCAAATTTATTCAATCAAGTTTCTGGTGTTGGTTCAGATCCGGCCGTATCCAGGTTTTTAACCACCTACCACGAGAAGGAAAAACCAAAATATACCTATGTCATTTTCACCGATGAGCCCAGTGGTGCGACCGCCCGGGAAACAGAACAGAAACTCAAAGAACAACCTCCCTTTAGCTTGTTTGAGTTGACCTTTGTGATCGAAATAGTCCCTGCCGCCAAGCTTGGATGCCATAGGGATGCGGAAATTGAACGCTTGCTTTTGGTGGATACGAATTTTGTCACGCGCAGAACGGCAGAACTTGGCGCTGATCAGGGAATGGCGATTTGTAAGACCAGCTTTGGTGGGAGCGGGGGCAATATTCCCGTGGCCTCGACAGAAGGTGGGGATGTTTGGAAAACTCTTTTGCATGAGCTGCTGCATACTTTGGGTTTTGGTGACGAATATCCCTATTCAAAATCAGAGGCCGAAAGATTTTGCACTTCTCGCACCCCGCGCGCGAATATTGCTTATATTGAGCCGACCAATCCTTATGCCTCGGATCAGGCGGCGCGCACCTCTCACCAGAGTGCCATCTTGTGGTATGGGCAAATTCTTGATCAAACACTTATTACTCATGGCACGCAACTCGGAACAAGCACACCCGCAAGAAATGTCTTGGGGCTTTTTCCCGCAAAAACTTGTAAGGAAATAAACATTCATACCTGGAAACCTGGAGTGGCAGAGTCTGTGATGGAAGATACGGATAATGATCTCGATGCTGCTTATCAAACTTTAGTGTTTGAACTCTTAATCGATAAAGGTGTTCCGCTTAAAAATGTTCCTGGAGAAGAGGTGAATAACCCAGTCATCAACAACGGTCCTCGTCCCAGCGGTGCGGGTGTCCCTATTGGGACAGTTTCCACTCCCGGCGCGACAGTTACCCGATAGGTCAATATGAAAAATTGTGGTGTCATCTTTGATTGCGACGGAACTCTTCTTAATTCCCTTGGCCATGCAGTGACTTCATTTAATTGGGCCTTGGAAAATATCGGAGAGGCCCCGAGAACCGCCGGTGAGATAAAAAAATTTTTTGGTCGAGCGGCAGATCGCATTTTTTTTCAACTTCTCGGCGATGAGACGAAGGCGCAGAAGGCCTTTGAGAGCTTTTGTGATCATCATCGCGAGCTTGCCTTGCAGATGCATCTTTTTCCCGGAATTCAGGAACTGCTGAAGAGTTTAGGCCAGTCAGGAGTGCCCATGGCCATTGTGACAGGAAGGCATGAGAGGGATTTGCAGATCGTTCTCAAACGGCACAATATCGCCAAATATTTTGTCACCATGATTGCCGACAATCACCTCTCAAAACCCAAGCCCGCCCCTGAGGGAATTCTCCTGGCGGCCTCACGCATGAAGCTGGAACCCTCGACGACCTATTATGTGGGTGACTCCATTGTTGACATTCAGGCGGCCAAAGCCGCAGGAGCAAAGGGGATCGCCGCTCTGTGGGACCCTCTGGTCGATGTCGAGGCGATGACGAGGGAAAGGCCGACCGCCTTAATCAAAGGCCCAATGGAACTCCTGACTGTCATAAAATAATTTCTACGGCCTTTATCATCCGGCGCAATGATTTTTTGAAATGGCAGGCGCAAAAGAAAATTATAAAATTTTGTTGGGAGAATTGTATGCGATCAAGCATCTGGAAAGGCGCGCTTAGTTTTGGTTTACTCAACATTCCCGTGCGCTTGGCAAAAGCAGATGAAGAAAAAAACCTGCACTTTTCCATGCTCGACAATAAAGACCTTGTTCCCATCAAGTACAAAAAGATCAATGCGAAAACGGGAAAGGAAGTTCCCTTTAATCGTATCGTCAAAGGTTTCGAATATAAAAAAGATGAGTATGTGGTCATGACCGATAAAGATTTTAAAGCGGCCAATGTTGAGGCCACAGGGACAATCGATATTGAAAATTTTGTCGATCAAGAGGAAATCGATCCCATGTTCTTGGAAAAACCCTATTACCTAGTGCCGGAAAAGAATGCAGAGAAGGGATACTTTCTTTTAAGTGAGGCCATGAAAAAAAGCCATAAGGTTGCCATTGCCAAAATGGTCATGACCACGAAGCAACACTTGGTGATGATTATGGTCAGAGGAGACTATCTGGTGCTTGAAATTCTGCGTTTTGCCCACGAAGTTCTTGATTCCAAGAAGATTGATTATTTCAATTCTCTTAAAAAAATAAAATTCACTTCTAAGGAATTGACCATGGCGCTGCAACTGATTGAGGGCATGACGGAAAAATGGAAACCTGAGCAATATAAAGACACTTACTATGACGATTTAAAGAAAATTATTGATAAAAAAGTGAAAGGTGGTGAGGGGAAAGTTATTGAAGAGTATGAATTGCCCAAAACGGCCAAGACCAGCAATGTGCTTGATTTAATGCCGCTGCTCAAGGCCAGTCTGGAAAAGAAAAAGACCGGCAAGAGGGCGAGAGCATGAAAAAAAATCTCAAGGCCTATCGTCAAAAAAGAAATTTTAAAAAAACGACTGAGCCTTCTGGTGATGTAAACAAAAATAGGCCTCATATTTTTGTGGTGCAAGAGCATCACGCTAGCCATTTGCACTACGATTTAAGGTTGGAGCTGGACGGTGTTTTAAAAAGCTGGGCCGTTCCCAAAGGGCCATCTTTGAATCCAAAAGACAAACGGTTGGCGATTGAGGTGGAGGATCATCCGCTTGAGTATGCCGCTTTTCATGGCACGATTCCCAAAGGGGAGTATGGCGCCGGAAAAGTTTATATCTGGGATAAAGGAACTTGGATAGCGGAGAAGGAACCCCATTCTGGTTTGAAAACAGGAAAATTAGAATTCACGCTGAAAGGCAAAAAACTCAGGGGGCATTTTATTTTAGTACGCTTGGCCCATCAGGAGCATAACTGGCTTTTAATGAAGACAAGCGATGAAAAACCGATGGGCAAAAAAAAAAGGATAAATGGCCTGGGTTTATTTCGCCGCAATTGGCCTTCTTAGTTGAAACGCCACCCGAATCTTCCGAATGGATTCATGAAATAAAATTTGATGGCTATCGTTTGCAGCCGCATCTCAAAGATGGGAAGGTGAAAATATTTACCCGAGGAGCGCACGATTGGAGTTCTCAGTTTCCCACCCTGATAAAGGCCTTCTCATCTCTCAAGGCCGAGTCGGCAATTTTAGACGGCGAGGCGGTTGTCATGGATGCAAAGGGGCGAAGCAATTTTGGTGATCTTCAAAAGGCGTTGTCAGTAAAAAACTATGCAGCGATAAGAATTTATCTTTTTGATCTTCTCTATTTGAACGGAGAAGACTTAAGAAATCGGCCACTCAAAGAAAGAAAAAAACTTTTATTAGAGCTTATGACACAGTCTGGGCCGCCAATTTTTTACAGCGAGGATGTCAAAGGTCAGGGAACTCAATTTTTTACCTTGGCCTGTCATTCTCAATTAGAAGGAATCGTCTCGAAAGAAAGCAGCGCTCCTTATTCATCGGGGCGAAGCAGGATTTGGTGCAAATCGAAATGTGGGCATCGACAGGAATTCGTTATTGGTGGTTATACTGCGGGCAAAGGTGGTCGGGTGTCAGAGTTCGGGGCGTTGTTGTTAGGCGTGTATGAGAGGTCGCACGGTAAAAGAAAATTGCGTTATGTCGGCAGAGTGGGAAGCGGATTTAATAACAAAACGCTGGATGAAGTCAAAGCAAAACTCTTGGCGCATGAAGCTGAAGCCTCTCCTTTTGATGTTAATTCTCCAAAAGAAAAAAATCTCCATTGGTTAACTCCCGACTTAGTGGCCGAGATCAGCTTTTCTGAGTGGACCGCAGACAAGATTCTGCGCACGCCGGTTTTTATTGCCTTTCGAGAGGATAAAGCAGGCCATGAAATAGTTATGGAAAAAGCGCTGACTCATCCGAAAAAAATTCTTTTCTCTGCCGAAAAAATCACTAAGCAAATGATTGCCGATTATTATGACTGTGTTGCGCCTCTGATGCTTCCCTTGATTAAGAATCGACCCCTCACGCTTGTCAGATGTCCTCATGGGGGAGATAGAAAATGTTTTTATCAAAAACATCCAGACCCTAGAAACTTCTCTGAAGATTTAAAAAGCTTTAAAGTGCGAGAAAAGAACCACACTAATCTTTATATTACGTTGGATTCTTTGCTCGGTCTCAAGCGATTAGTGCAGATGGATGCTTTTGAGATTCATGCCTGGAATTGTCATTACCAGACCTTGATGCATCCTGATCAAATCGTCATGGATTTTGATCCTGATCCAAGCGTCACCTTTCAAGCAGTGGTTGAGGGCTGTCTTGAAATGAAAAAGATTCTGGATAAATTAAAGTTGAAAAGCTTTGTCAAAGTCAGCGGTGGAAAAGGGATTCATCTTCATATTCCGATTATGCCTCTTTATACCTGGGAGCAAATTAAGGCCTTCGCTAAAGCGCTGGCGCAGGAAATGGTCCGCAGACGGCCCAAGCAATTTACGGCGACTATGTCCAAGCGCTCAAGGCAAGGTAAAATCTTTTTGGACTATTTTAGAAATGATTATGGAGCAACCGCCGTAGCGCCTTATGCTTTGAGGGCGCGCCAAATCTGCGCCGTGGCCCTTCCGCTTGAATGGAATGAATTGCCTAAACTAAAAAGCGCTGACCAATTCACTTTGAAGAAAGCTTTGCTAAAAATCAAAGCGCGAAAGGCCGATCCATGGAAAAACATTCTTAAGATAAAACAAAGAATCACCCTCTTGGATTTCTAATATTTTATAACATCTGAGGCCAAGTCAGCGTAAATTCGTTTTTCCCACCCTGTAGAAAATGCTCACTCCTTTGAACCAAGTCTGGTTTAAGCTTACGAAACCCTATCACCGTCTCCGTGAGGTTTTTATGCTTGGAAAAAAAATAGTTTGGATCGTCGCAGCCCTTTTAGTGTCTAACTCAGTTTTTGCTAAAACTTATAAAGGATTTAAACCTCGCGATTTAGAACAAGCAGTTGTTGAACGCGCCTCAAATAATAAAGTCCTTATAGGTGCAGAAGGTCGCGAAGAATCAGATACCTCGAAGTATCCCTTTACTGCCATCGGGGCGATTACTTTTGACGGCCCAGATGGAACTTACGGATGTACCGGTTCTATGGTTGCCGCCAATGTTGTGCTTACCAACGGCCACTGTGTCTGGGATCAAGAAGCGGGAAAATTTTATACCAATTTTAAATTTTCTCCCGGAGAGCAAGGTTCGCCTGGGCCACTAGGTGAGATCGGTGTTAAAAAAGTTTATGTCTCTGTCGGTTTTCAAAAGAAACAAACCGATATTGATTTTGCCTTTCTCGTTCTAGACCGAGCGGTGGGCAATCAAACAGGATGGTTTGGTGTTGGGAATATGAAAGCAAGCTGGTATCGATCAAACCGTTTTTATGTTGCCGGTTACGGCTCCAATTTTGGCGATCTCAGTGCCATCATTTCCATCCAAGCGGTGAACAAGCAACCATGTCAGGTTTCAAGACCGACTCTGCTTGGTCGAGGCCTTGTTCATAACTGTGACACTGGTCATGGTAACTCAGGCTCTGCATTGTTTACTTATGTTGACGGCAGTCCCACCATTGTCGGAGTTCACTTTTCAGGCGCCAGTGGTGATGCTGAACATGCCGCCTGTAGTGAATCAATCTGGCCTGGCGTGTGTGAGAACTACGCCACAAAGTCTGAGTTTTTTTTACAGGCGATGAAAGATGCCATTGCTGAAAATAAGTAAAGCAAGAAATCTTGACGACTGCAACGCGGCGCGCTAATATTTATCATCACCTCTAGAAAAAAGCTAGACAGATAACTCCACAAAAAATTGTTACATCTAAATTATTTTTCGTGGTTGG
>JAHFAA010000171.1:7028-7598 GCA_023250775.1 Bdellovibrionales bacterium | reverse complement strand
AAGGCCGGAGTGAAGCTTTATCTTTGGAATCAGAAGAGCACCATGCATCGAAAAGGTGGGGTCTATTCTAATCTCGCCGTCATCGGCAGTGATAATTTCGACAATCGCGCCCAGGAGTATTCTTCAGAAGGGGTAATCTACAGCAATGATCCAGCGCTGATAACAGAGCTAAGCGGTGACTTCGACTCCGATACCAAACAATGTATTGTTGCGGATGAGGCCTACGTTCGCGACTTCATAAAAAAACATGGTGGAATCTGGAGTCTTATCGCTAATCTCTTCTCAAAGTATTTTTGAAATCTGCGCCATGCCTTTTGGCACATCGAGGTCGATGCCGAATTTTTGAAAGCTCATCCCCGTAGCATAAAGCACTTGAGAAAGATTTTGGGGGCGACATTGCTCGCCCATTTGCCCGATTCTGACGATTGGAAGACCGAAGGCACCGGAGATTTCAACGTTAAATGTTTCGAGCATATATTTTAAAAAATTGGCGGTGGCAAAGTCTTTGGGAAGCTGAATCGCTACCACAGAGTTAAGGCGATCTTCCTTGGGAATAAAAAGTTTAAGCCC
>JAHFAA010000171.1:0-7018 GCA_023250775.1 Bdellovibrionales bacterium | reverse complement strand
ACTTTCCAATCCACGTTGCAGGGTCTCTGAGCATAGCGTGTGGCGCTCAAATCTCTTTTCTAAAGTTTCCAGGCAGACCAGCCGCAAGGCCTCGTGCATGGCCAGGATTCCGGAAACTGGCGCGGTATAGTGGTACTCGTGCTTGGACCAAAATCGGTCGGCAAGCTTGGCGTCTAAGCACCAATGTGGGGGCGTCGTGGTTTTTTCTTCAATAATTTTCCAGGCACTGTCAGAGAAGGCAATAAGTGAGACTCCGGGAATAGAGGAGAGGCCTTTTTGCCCACAGGTCATGACGACATCAATCTTCCACTCATCCATCTTGATAGGCATAGTGGATAAGGTACAAACAGCATCCGCAATAACAAGGACATTTTGTTTTTTTGCCAGAGCGGCAATCTCCGGGAGATAAATATTTTTCACCCCACAGGAGGTTTCGCCCTGAACCAGGGTGATGGCATCGTAGTTGTTTTTCTCAAGTTCAATTTTGACTTGATCGGCAGTGAAAGGTTTGAAATTCTCGCTTTTTAAATAGGTAACCTCGGCCCCCACTCGTTTGGCCATTTCTCCGAAGCGGGCGCTGAAAGTTCCTAAATTTAAAACTAAAACCTTTTTCCCTGGACCAAGTAAATTGGTCACGGCCATTTCCATGCCGGCGCTGCCCGGGCCGGCAATGCCTAAGATATGATCACTGTTGGTTTGAAAAACATACTTGGCCATTTCTTTGACTCTGGCGATGACCTTGTTCATCGTTTCGCCAATATGATTGATCACCAATCCATTGGCATGGGCCACCTGATGGGGAATGGGAACTGGGCCGGCACCCATTAATAATTTCGGTTTTAAGGGAAGGAGATCACTTAGAGGGACGGTATTGGGTGGGGGTATTAAACTCATAATACAGAATTTTAACATATTTCCGTATCAAATGTGACTAATACTGGGTGAGAAAAAAGACCTTGGAATAAAAAATAAAATAGCGAAGAAAATAAAAACGGACAGAAAAAAAGGTGACCAAGGAGTATGGCCATAGACGACAACGGGAAAAAGAATAATCCCGGCAAGCAGATTGCCCATTTTTATAATTGTCAGCCCCCGGCCATAGTGAATCTGGCCCATCTTTCCCCCGCAATTTTGTAACAGAAGTGTTTGGGAAAAAACCGCCATCAGAATTTCTCCCATAGTGATGAGAAAAGCACATACCGCTAAAAGTAAAATTGTTTTAGGAAGAAGGGTGAAGAGCAAAGGGCCTAAGACAGTCAAGATAAAGCCAACGGGAATCCAAATTTTTGCCGAGTTAAGATATCTTGCGGCCGGCACCGCAAGTGTTCCGCATAAAAAGGTATTGATAATCATGGCAACGCCAAAAGCGCTGATGCCTCTGTCACCGAAATTTGTTTTTGCCATGGCGGAAAAACTCAAAAAGCCAAGTTCATAAACAAAATAATAAATCGCTAAGAGTAGCGTGTAGGTGTAGTACCCGCGAGTAATAAACGAAGGGGCGCTTTTTTCCTCTGCCTCATTTTTAAGCGAAAGCGCGGGAAGATGGATGGTTAATTTTGCGATGATAAAAGCAAAAACTGAGGTGATAGCATCAAACATAAAAAAGATGATGAGCCCTAATTTACCTGTGAAGATGGTGATGGCCGACGAAACAACCTGACCTAAATTGCTGGCCGTGCGCAACCACGCCAATTGTTTTTTTAAATCCTGAGGCGAACTGGCCTGTTTGACGAGATCTCGCGCCACCGGATTGAAAAGATTGGTGGCCAAATTGGCGGCGACCGCCAGGACACCAATAAGAAAAGACGAATTGATAAAAGGAAGCAGGCCCATGACGATGGCGCTTAAAATAAATGAGGCGAGTAAAACAAACTTCGTGCCTAAAAAAATAATAATATTGCCACTAAAAAAAGAAGCGATGGGGCCGACTGACTTTGAGGCACCCATAATGAAACTTGAAGTCGCAACATTGAACTGCTTTTCAATCAGGAGCATGGGCAAAAGTTGTAGACCCATGTTGCCACATTTATTGACGAAGGAAGCGACAACTAAACCAATTGGGAATTTATTTGTTGAAGCTGTATTCATTAAATCCTTTGCTCTGGGCATCTTATCAAAATAATTACTCCTTAGATATCAATAACTTATAAGGCAGGCGAGGATTCTACAAAAAAGCTAAACATTGATTTCATGTAAAATATGACACGGCGCAGTGATTAATGTTTTTGAAACCACTATAATGCATGCATATGGAATTTTACCATCCCTCCATAATCGACATCATCCCCATGGGCGAGACGTTGCGTCTCTTCCTGGAGATGAACAATGAAAAAACGATTGTTAAAAGGCCCATGCACATCATTTATGAGGGACACATTCCTATGGCCGCTTACTTCCTGATCTGTGGTGAATTGGAAATGCGATATAGAAATCGCCTGGTGCGAAGTATTCAGGAACCGAATCTTATTATCGGGGGGAGAGAACTTTTGAATAATAAATCTTTTCCCTTTTCGGTGGTTGCGATGCCGGCCTCAGAAATCTACATCCTCAGTCGAACCTCCCTGCAAGAGGCCTTTCAGGCCGGATACCTCAAACAACTGCAGGCACAGCCCTTCAGGCGTCCGGAACTGCGTCAGTAAAAATTCGAGAGAAGAGAACTAAAAATTATCAGCGTCCTGAGTCTGCAGCAAAAACTCTCTGCGATTGGGATCAAGAAAACTTCCGCGCAGATAATTCATCCAAACGATGAGGGGAGAATAAACTTTTTCGTTGGCCGAGAGGCCGGCAGAGAGGGGCAGTTCGACCACCACTTTTTTGTTGCCCATCTGTCCTGAGAAAACCAGGTAGTCATTATAAATTCTATTAATTTTATTATTGCGCCAATCTTGAAAAACTTTTGCCTTGCCGAAGACCTGGCCTCTTAAGAAAAAACAGGTATAGGGCGATTGCATCTCCATGATCTTTTTTGTCTCATTGTTAATCATTCGCACCAGACATTCTGAACCTTGGCCAGCGATAACTTTAAAACTCACCCCCGGCATCTCGTGCACGGAGTGAACTTCAAAGTCCAATGAGTCAAAGGTTTCATATTTTGCGATAAAGGTTTCCTTACCCCGAGGGGCCGTCCCGAGCAAAAACAAGAGCGAGAATATAAAGAGCAATTTCATTTGGTGACTCCGCAAGTTTTTGCCGTGGCAAAAGGCGCACATTTTGGACAGCCCAAGGCCTTTCGGACATCTGGGCCGGCGAGCAGTTGGGTCGCTCTGTCCGTTCCATTGGGGTGGCTGTCTCCCGTATAGGTCGTGGCCCCTCCTGCTGTGGCATTCAGCATACAGGCCCGTCTTGCCACTTCTTGAGGCGTGATGCGCTTTTCTGCGTCAGTGCTTTTGACTCTGGCATTGATGAGCTCATTGGCCATATTGTCAGCGAAGGATTCGGTAAACAGGCTGTCGGTGGCCTTGGGATAATTGCCCAAATTATATTTATTGCCGATGCATTGGGCGAGGCCTTCTCCCAAAACCGGGCAGGCCCGCTTGTATTTTTCTGTTCGATTCGGCTCCTGTCCGTCCATGGCATGGGCCAGCTCGTGTGCCATAACCTGCTCGACTAATTTGGCATTTCCTCCCGACAGCTGGGCCAGATAGGCCGGTGGAAAATGAATTGAGTGAGAGCCATCGTCATTTCGCATGCAACAGGCGGAGGATTCACTTCGCAGGTTGAAGCTACTTTGCGCCGGAACAATCGTGGCATTGTGGATGCGGTTTTTCATCTCAAGTTTTTCCAGAGGCGTGGCACAGGGCATGCGATCCACCAATGCCTCCATTTCGCTTTTCATGCCATTCAACATGCTATCTAACTTCTGCATTCTGGCGGGGGTGTAAATTTGTTCCTGGCGATTTTCCTCATAGGTGACATAGTCCTGAGCAACTTGAGCACAAAGCGTGCTGTCGATCTGCGCTGGAGGATTGGAAATGCCAAGGCTGGCAAGAAACCCAGGAGGAGGTGTGGCCGCGGCATTACATCTCTGTCGTCCATTGTCAGTGCTATTGTCTTTCTAAGTCGCCCAGACATCACCAAGCGAGTTTAGCATTCGCTTGACCTCTTCCTTTTGTTCCCAGTTATTGCCTTGGAGAGTTTGCATGGTCAGATCAAACACTATGCCGTCGCCCGAGTGATCAGGAACACCCTCGTGCCCAAGCATGCGCCAAATCTCGGCCTTCTTTTGCTCAAGATTTCCGGAACTCAAATAGTTTCGTATCTTGGTGCCCACCTGTTTTCTAAAGGAGGCCTTTACGCCGTCTTCGGTGGCCATGGCCCGGACCTGTCCGCCTGTGGCATCCAAAGTTCCCCCGGCCAGAGTGTTAATGCCTTTGCAGGCCTGGCCCAAAAGCTGTTTTCGATGGGCAAGATTTTGTTGAGTCGGTGTGGTGGTGGTGAGAGCGCACAAGGGGGCCGTCTCAACAAGTGTTCCGGCGATCAAGCAGGCATTGCCGATCACCTGGCCAAAGGCATTGCGAACGCTCAGGGTTTGATCGACGTCGCGAACAAGGCCGGCCAGATCCTGACCAAAGATTGGCCCGATCGGCAAAAGAAGTAAAATTAGGCCTAGAAATTTCATAATCCCCAGAGTTCTTATCGGTAAATAAGATGAGCATGTTCAGTGGGGAATAGTATGTGTTTTCAAGACGTTACGTAGTTGCTCTAGCGGAATTCTTTCCAGATTTTTGGCCTCAGTTTGGCGGCGGTGAGCAGACCTCCCACCATGGCGCCAACAACACCCAGAGTACCCACATCGCTTCCAGTTAAATAGAAATTCTTATAAGGCGTTTGTGGCCTAAGTTCCCGCGTTCTGAAACGCTCAGGGGTAGGCGAAATTCCATAGATGGCACCTTGCGGGGCCCGGCAATAAAATTCGGTGGAGAGCGGTGTGGAAAATTCATGAAACACCAGATATTTTTTTAGATCCGGCATCCATTTGAAAAGCTGATTGAGAAGACGTTCTTCCAGATCTTTTTTAAACTGAAGATAATCGTCGCCGCGCTTTCGCACATTCGTTCCGTGCCATTTTTCGAAAGCATCATAGGGAACGAAAGTCACCACCTCACCTGTGTGCATTTCACTTTTATGCTTAGGATCTTTGAGAGAGGGGAAAGAAACATAGAGAATCGGAGCAATGGAGTTTGCATCATGCACATTCCACTCGGTTTTTTCCATATCATAAGATTCATAAAACCATTGGTTGCTTGCGCGTGCGCCGGCCGCCTTGATGTCACCTTGAAAACCCAAGTACAAGGCCACATGACAAGGTGACTGTTTAAGTTTCAGGATATTTTTTGCCCAAGTGGTCTGCTGGGCCGTCGCTGGTAAAAGATTCTTGATCGTGGCCCTGGCACCAACCGCACTGATGGTGACGGGGGCATAAAATTTTGTCTGTGTTTCATTGGCGATCACGACGCCCACGACTTTGTCGTCTTCAAAAAGAAGTTCTTTCACCGGCGTGCGTGTCATGACTTTGCCGCCGGCCGCTTCGATAGTCTTGATCATTTCTTCGGCAAAAACCTGCGCTCCGCCCACGGGATAAAAGCCTCCGTACCAAAAATGGCGCACGGTCACGGCGTGAATATAGAAGGATGACTTGGAAGGAGGCGGGCCATAGTATCCCCATTGTGCCGTCAAAATGGCGCGCAACTCTGGGGTCTTAACACATTTTTCCACCACTTCTTTAGTTGTAAGCTGTGACCAGTATTTGAACTTATACGCCAGAATTGGTGTAAGGAAGCGCGAAAGCACAGTCGGGAGCAGTTGAGAAAAAAAATGGCCATAACCACTTTTGGCAGCTTTATTGACGGCCGTTTTATAGGCCTCGATGCCTTCAATTTCTTTGGGAAATTTGCTTTTTAAGTTTGCAAAATATTCTTCGCGGTCGCCGGGCAAATCAATTTTAGTGCCGTCAGTAAAAGTGAAGGAGTCATAAACATGATCATATTTATGCATTGTAACTCGACCTTCAGTCAGCCAATCGAGAATTTTTCTTGGGTAACATCCTTCATCCATTTCGCCCAGACAGTGAACTCCCACATCCCAGACATAACCTTTGCGTTTAAAAGTGTGGGTCATGCCACCGGCCACATAATGTTGCTCGAGCAATAGAACTCGTTGGCCAGCACGCGCCAAGGCAGCACTGCACGCGAGGCCGCCCATTCCTGAACCGATGACGATGGTGTCGATTTTTTCCATTGCAAAATTCTAAATCAGGTGGAGCTCAAATAGAAGGGACAAAAGCTCTACGAATTAAAAAACGAATGTTCCTGATTTACCGGCGGTACATTGAAGAGAATCTTCGTCCCATTGGCCGTTAATTTGACGAGTGCGAAAGGTTCCGGTTTCTGTTGTGCGACAGGTGTATTTGATGGTGGTCTTTTTTGTAACGGCATCATAACTTGCATTGTTCACCAGGATGGTTGAGATGGGCGCCTCAACTACGGGGGCTTGTGCTCTCTCCATTCCTAGCAGCACCGGCCCAGCCGAACCATAAAAATACATGGTGTACCATTGCTGAGTCACCTTGGTGCCTTTGTAGCCATTGTAAATGGCGAATAAGTCAGTGGGATTATCATGAAACAAAACCGCCCGTGCCAAAAGGTGGGCCGCCGCTGCGCCACCGCCATAGTATTGGTTATCAATAGGCTCTAAGACATTTCCATTGGTCCAATCCGGGTGCATTTGAGGCATGATTTCGTATTCGATGGTTTTCACGCGATCCTCTAAACCAAAATCGCGGTAGAGAGAATATTGGGCAGGGTTATCGAAGAAGAGAAAATTGGCCGTCTGCCAGTGTGATTTAAATTCCAAAGTGGCAGAACCAAAATCTTCCACCCAAGCATCAATGGCGCCGCGAGTTTCAATTTGGTTGGCGGGAAGTTTGTGAACGGAAAAATGCGCAATCCCGTAATCAATTTTCTGATTCCATTCTGCCTGATACCAGGCGGCGAAGAGCGCCAACTGCTGGCGCGCCGAA
>JAHFAA010000170.1 GCA_023250775.1 Bdellovibrionales bacterium | reverse complement strand
TGCGATCCATCGATGAGTTATGATCCAGATGGTTATATCGTGAGCTATGAGCTTCGGATTGGCAGCAATGGAACGTTTGAAAATGTGGCGATGTTTGAGAATATTTTTGTTCCAAGCACCGGCGATTATGAGTTAACTTTAAGGATCACGGATAATTTGGGGGCACAAAGTGAGTCAGCGCCAATCATGGTACATGTGGAAAATCCGCCTCCGGAAAATTTACCGCCGACCGTTGCTCTTACTTGTTCAGTACCCGACGAAAATTCTTTGCCGCTTTATGTGATGTGCCAATCAACAGCTATGGATAGCGATGGTACAATAATTTCGGTATCAATTGATTGGGGTGATGGTTCGCGGGACTGGTTATACGCAAGCCCTACGAATACTGAGCATTATTACATGAGCAGTGGTGAAAAAGTGGTGCAGTTGACAGCACAGGATGATCTGGGCGCGACCTCGACCGCTTCACAAACTTTTACATTAATATTAAACGCCTCTCCTGTGGCAGCGTTTAATTGTTTTCACATCAACTCACTGACCATCAAATGCGACGCTTCGGCATCTACCGATGATGGTAGCATCACCTCTTATGTTTGGAATGTCGGAGGAATTTTAAAAAGTGGAATTTCTTTCACTCAACAGTTTTTGCAAGAAGAAAACATTATCATCTCACTTACCGTCACTGACGACAAAGGGCTTTCCAACTCACAAGATCAGTGGTTTCATGTTTTGCTTGATCCGGATATTAAGCTTCCCTTTGCCAGCTTTGAGCACGCAGTTAAACAAAATAATGTTGTCAGTTTTAATGCTAGCGAAAGTTTATTTAATGGAAGAATCGTCTCAAAGTTTGTCTGGAGCTTTGGTGATGGCACGGTACTGGAAACTACTACTGCGCAAGTCGATCATATTTATCCTGGCAATAACTGGTATAGTGTATCACTCGTGACGGTGAACCAACATGGCCAGGAATCTGAAACCGCCCTACAAAAAATTAGAGTCTTTGCACCAACCGTAGATCACCCTGGAGTGAGTGGTGAACAAATGCTTGCCGGAGTCGATTCGGACGCAGATGGGATTCGCGACGATTTACAGGTATGGATTGATGAATATTATGGGGAAAGTCAGAATAAGCGAAATGCCTTTAGACAACTGGCCAGTACAATTCAAAGTAGCATGGCTGTCGCCCAGAATCCCGATGAAGCAAAACAGTTTATCATTCAAGAAATTCTGGATCATCGTTGCATAAATGCCATTTTTAATTTGGGATTACAACAGACCGAAGACTTTGTCCAGGCCACTGATAATTTTAATTTACAGGTTTTTAACACTTATGAGCGCTTAAATGCTTATTCTAAACTTTTCAGTGCAGGACAATCCATAACAAACACTGAAATACCTGTCGCGATTAATAACGAATATCTTCAAGAATGTAAGTTTGAGGTAATCAATGAAAACTAAAATTCTAATCATCACGCTACTTGTCTCTGCGTGCAGTACGCCGATCTGGTTTAGGTATCGTGATCTTAAACATGAGGTTAAGGACTATTCAAAAGTTGCCACCGGAAAACGTGTTTTTGATGGTGACCCTGAACCCGTTTGGCCTGGTTCAAAAAACGATGACACATTAGAGGGAATTGATGCGGATCATGATGGCCTTCGTGATGATGTGGAAATTTGGATTAACGAAGAAATGAAAGACCGCAACACTCGTTTGGCGTATAAGCAATACGCTAAAGCTAGTTTAATGTACCTGAATTGGGAAAAAACTGGCATTTCAAGCAAACCCATTGTCTACACAAAACTTGTGCTTCCTGCTTTTCAATGTGTCAAAGCGGTTGCCGATAATAAAGATAACATTTTAGTGATGCACTACCTTGACCAGATGATTGAACACGGAAATGACCGAACTAAAAAAAGACGAAAAGATGATGTTATAAATTCCAATGCAGAGTGGAATGCGGAAGTGTCCAAATTTCAGCAGCTTGGTGACCCTTATAAAATGGAGATCAAAGAGGCAGCAAAGTGGCAGATGCAGTTTTGTAATTTTGAGATAGAGAATAAGCAAAAATATATTGATACGCCATATTTTTTTGAAAAATAAAAAACACAGGTGGTCATTATGAAAACACTGTTTTTATGTTTTTTACTTTTTATACTCGCATTGCTTGCCCATGCCAGCAATGAACAACTTCAGTGTTCAAAAAAAGGCACAGTCATTTTCTTTATTAATGGAATTGATACTTCGCCTGAGACGTTTGATAAAGAGAAAGATCGAATCAGAGAAATTGAAAGACAATCACGTTCTCCAGAATACAATCTTCGTGTTGATCCACGTGTAACCGCGGACGTAGATGGCTACTACAATCGAACAGATGGTGCGATTGCAGATATCTGGGAGTCTATGGGACAGTGGATGGATGAAACAACTGGCAATGCGATAGATGCAAAAATGGCGGCCAAGCTAGTTATTGCTCAAAAACCTCTGCCAAACGAAATACAAAAGAAAAAGATTGAAATCCAACAACAAAGACAGACCCAGACTACATGGAGACAGGCAGATCTAAATGGCATGGTGGCACAAATTAATGGACATTTAAGCAGCGGGAAAAAAGTAATCATTCTTTCAGAATCACAAGGCAACTTTTACGCAAACGAAATCTTCAACGCAATTTCAGAAATACAAAAAAATGATGCATCGATAGACCGGCTTGGAGTTCTTACCAATTTTCAAGTAGCCTCGCCAACTTCACCGATCAATCCAAAAAGATCGATGCTGAAACTACGCAACGATATTGTCGCACCCTTCGGACATGATCCAAGCTACGAACCAACTTATACTGCCCCTCCTGAACTTCCAGAGGCAAAAAGATTCGACCATTCACCAATTGACTGGATGAATCATATTTTTTTGAACACTTATGCTTTGCCGGATTCCTATAATTTTAAAATTAGAAAAATTAATTCAAATGATGAATATAAAACAATTCGACATGTGTTTGTTGAAGAGTTACACAACAGCGCTTTAACCCTCGCCGACAACTGCCCCACAACATTCACTGGAACAGTGCAATTAATGCAAACGAAAATCGATCTCCTCTCGTCGGTGAGATTCAGGATTATCGCCAACAATGATGATGATCGGTTCTTTCTAGAAAATGCTACAAAAATAATTTGGTACAGCGCCAGTATGTATGATTCAATCGAGAAATCATTCGACCTCCCTGGAAAAAATAATCCTGATTTTTTGGAATTTTCTTTAACTCCAAGGAGTGTTGGTCGTTATGTATTAGGTACAGGCTATTTAGAGATTAAATTTGCATCAGGGGATGTAAAACGAGTACTGATTTCGCAGGCGCTGAATAATTTTGCTACCTTCTTAGTGCAGGGGCCTGTCAAATTGAATATGTGTAAATCACAAATGACTTATGCATCAGTTAACCTTACGCCCTGGGGTGATCTTGCTGACTGTCCTGAGATAAGTACGGCCGAAGAGCTTAACGGAAGTATACTTACCGCGACAGCTTCTGGAAAAATCGAAGGAGGAGGTTGCTCTTTTACTGGAGAGCGTGATTATCATGTGTGTGATAACCCGTATCCTTGCAATGATCAGGATCCCAATTATTTTTATCGATCTGATTTTAGTCCTAATGTCAACGGCAGTTGCGAGCTTATGCCACAGGCCTATGAGATATGTGGATGTACGGTTAGTTTGCCTTAGTACTTAAACTAGAAAAGTTTGAGAAACAAAAGGGGATTAGGTACGTAGCTTCTTTTTCTGAGCACGTCAGTAAACGCAGTTTTGTGGAAAGTCCTGAATACATTGAAGAGTGCTATTAACATTTTAAGGATATTATTATGAGACCGTATTTTATTTCCTTCTTGCTTATGTTCTTACCTGTTTGCGTCTGGGGATTTTCTTCGGAAGATGATTTCTTTAATCCAGAACTGGGTAAGTTTGTAATCAAAGTTGCTGCCTCAGAAAAATGCACAGAAGAGGCAAAAAACAAGTATTATACACCAGACTTGAAATTTTATTCGTCAGCAGATTTGAAGGGGGAACCAGTTATTGAAGTAAAGGATGGTGGAGTCTTTTTCGATGGGAAAAAAGAAATTAGCTTCAGCATGCACGATATGGATTACATCAATGACAAAACGGTAGAAAAAATTAGAGATTCTAACCCCGTTGAGATTTCAGGGGATAAGTCTACCTTTTTTGTTAAAGCCAAAAGTAATTCTGTTTTTGAAGTCAAATCAGGCGAAAAAAATATTTATTTTGATCTTCGTTCTTTGAAGGGCTATCGGAAAGTTCAGTATTCGGTAAAAGAAGATCATTATCTAGAATTGGCATTCTTTAGTGAGCCCAAGTGTAAGGTGCTAAGTGTTTATAGCTACTTTCCCCCCACCAAAGGAAAGATTGCAGACATAGAAAAACGAGCACCAGGGCTTTCTCAACTTTTGGATACGATGCTTGGTTGTGTAAAAACTCAAAAATTGGAATGTTTTTCAAAGTACGTTCTAGAAACTAACGACGATAGCAAAAGCGTCTACCGTTTCTCGATTCTCGGGATTGGGCGTCTGTTTGATCCAATCAATGGCGATGTGCCAAAATCAGAACAAGCGACTTATAATATGCTACCAGTGAGTGAAAATGAGCATCTAGGTGGACGGGCCCTGACATATATAAAGAACCCCAAAGAGTTTGCCTATTATCTTAAGCGTTTTAAAAAAGAAATCGCCCTTGGTTTCGAAAAAGAAAAAATTGTTTTGGCCGATTTGTCTGGTGGGGCAAATAGCGCATACCCACTTTGGGTACAAGTAATTCGTAAAATCAGCGAAACATCTTTGGTTCAATACGAGGTCTATAAATTAAGTAAAGAAGGTGAATGGAAGATTGGCCAGATGCAATATAGGTACGCGGGAGCTGGTTTTACTTATATGATGTAAATGGGTATTCATATACAGTCTCATAAAATCTTTTTTGATTGGCTGCCGTCAGCTATTCAAGAAGAAAAAAATTGGGTGAACCCCACTTTTCACACCACTTTGTTTTTTGGGCAAAAAAAAAGGCCCCATTAGAGGCCTTAACTATCGAAAAAAATGGTGGGAGTTAGAGGGCTCGAACCTCTGACATCCACCTTGTAAGGGTGGCGCTCTACCAACTGAGCTAAACTCCCAATAATGTTCAGCTTTTCGCGGGCAGATTACTTGGGGAGGTTTGTCTTGTCAAGAATTGGGCATAAAAAAGGCCCCCATTCGGAGGCCTTTTTTTGTCTTTTGTGTGTGGAGCTGCCTAGTTGGCCACTTCCAAGGTCGTATCCTCGGGGCCTAGAACCTTTAATCCAACGACCTTCATGAAGGATTCGGGTTGGCTTAGGTTCAGGGCATGCCGCAAAACTTCCTCGACGAATTCACAAGGCACGATCTTCAGGCCGACCTTGATGTCGTTGGGGATTTCGCTTAGGTCTTTTTCGTTTTTAGATGGAATGATGATGGTCTTAATGCCTGCCTGCTTGGCCGCCAGCATTTTTTCTTTCAGGCCGCCGATTGGAAGCACTCGGCCTCTGATCGTCACCTCACCTGTCATCGCGACATCTTGGAACACCTTGATTCCCGTCACGGCAGAGGCCAAGGCGGTGACCATGGTTACGCCAGCAGAAGGACCGTCTTTTGGAGTGGCGCCTTCTGGAACGTGAATGTGGATATCATTCTTGTCATACCAAGTCGGGTCGATGCCCAATCTCGGAGAGATGGAACGAACATAGGACAGTGCTGCTTTGGCCGACTCTTGCATGACCTCGCCAAGCTTTCCGGTAATCTGGATTTTTCCATTGCCGGGAACGGTCACGACCTCGATGTTCAGAAGCTCGCCGCCTACGGAAGTCCAGGCCAGACCGTTGACCAAGCCGACTTGCGGTTCGCGCTCGACATCGGTGCGATCGAATTTTTGCGGGCCCAAATATTTTTTCAAATGTTTTGGTGCCACGATAAATTTCTCGCCTTTGGCAATATTCTCAGTCACAACTTCGGTGGCGATTTTACGCGCGACCGTATTGAGCAAGCGTTCTAGCTCTCGCACCCCGGACTCTTTGGTGTAGTCGCGGATAATATGCATCAGCGTGACGTCGGAAATGTTCATGTCGTAATCTTGCAGACCGTTGTTTTTCACCGCCTTCTTGATTAAGTAGCCCTTTCCGATTTGCAGTTTTTCATTGGGCGTATAGCCCGCGACCTTGATGATTTCCATACGATCGCGCAGTGGTGCGGGCACGTTGGAAAGATCATTGGCGGTCATAATGAACATGACTTTGGAAAGGTCATACTCAAGCTCGATATAGTGATCGGCGAAACATTTATTTTGTTCCGGGTCCAAAACTTCCAGCATGGCACTGGCAGGGTCGCCTCTGAAGTCGGACGACATCTTATCAATTTCGTCGAAGAGAATGACGGGATTGCTGGTGCCCGCTTTTTTAAGGGCCGCAATGATTTTTCCCGGCATAGCGCCGACGTAGGTCCGACGGTGTCCGCGAATTTCAGATTCGTCGCGCACGCCACCAAGCGAGATGCGCACAAATTTTCTGCCAAGACTCTCCGCCAAAGAATGGGCGATGGAAGTCTTACCAACACCTGGAGGGCCGGCGAGACAGAGGATGGTTCCCTTGCCTTCGTCTTTCACCAGCGTGCGAACCGCCAGATATTCCAAGATTCTCTCTTTCACATCTTTTAATCCGTAGTGCTGCTCTTCCAAAATTTCGTTGGCGTGCTTCAGCGAATTGTCATCCACGGTGTATTCAAACCATGGTAGGCCCAGCATCCAGTCCACATAGTTGCGAACGACTGTGGCCTCAGCTGACATGGGCGACATACTTTTGAGTTTTTTGATTTCTTTACGGGTGCGCTCTCTCGCCTCATCGGGCATCTTCTTGGCCTCGAGACGATCTTCCAATTCTTGCAGCTCGGTCTTGCCATCATCTTTTTGTCCAAGCTCACGTTGGATGGCATTCATCTGCTCATTTAAATAGTATTCTTTCTGCGAACGCTCCATCTGAGTTTTCACTCGCGTGCGAATACGTCGCTCAACATTGATAATCTCGATCTCACCTTGCATCTTCTCCAAAAGGAGCTGCAGGCGTTTGTCGATTTCGATCGCTTCCAAAATTTCCTGCTTCTCATGAATCTTCATGGAGAGGTGGGCGACAATAATATCCGCCAAGCGCGAAGGATCGGTGATGGAGGAAATGCTCATGAGCAGTTCAGGTGGAATGCGCTTATTGAGTTTCACATACTGTTCAAAAATATTTTTGATTGAACGCATGACGGCCTCAAGCTGGACCGTGTCCCCTTCCTTGCTCACGCACTTATCAACTTCCACCCAGTATCCCGAAGGAGCGGCGGTGAAATTTTTAATCCGCGCGCGATACTTGCCTTCAATCAACACCTTCACGGTATTGTCAGGAAGTCGAAGCATCTGAATGATGTTGACCACTGTTCCCACGTCGTAAATATCTTCCCGATCAGGATTTAAAACGCTGGCATCCTTCTGGGTTACGAGGAAAAGCTCATTGTCATTTTTAGCGGCCTCTTCTAGTGCAGCGATGGATTTCTCGCGGCCCACGAATAGTGGAACCACCATG
>JAHFAA010000578.1 GCA_023250775.1 Bdellovibrionales bacterium | reverse complement strand
TCACGTCCCTTTGGCCCCTTCTTGTGGTTCATCGTCAGCACCACTTTCAAAAAAATCATGCAAGATGGAAAAATATTTATCTTTTTTCTGCGCCAATTTGAGTTTTTCACTACAGGCGATGAGCCGCCCAAGCGTTTTGTAAACAACTCCTGAAAAGGCATAATTCTGGAGAATTTCTTCGAACAATTGCATGGCGAGATCATATTCACCCTGAGTAAAAAGCAATTCTCCGATATAAAATTTTGCATACACCTTAATACTGTCTACCTTGGATTGCTCGACCTCACGAAATAATTTCAAACTGGCATCAAAGTGTTTTTGATTGAGTAAAATCTTGGCCTTTTCAAATTTCTTCATCTCGTCAAAGATAGTATCCTTACTATAAACCTGCTCTGGAACCTCTGCTCCTGACTCAACGGAAACGGTTGTGGCAAGCGATTGATTTGAGGCCCCCGCCTTTTTTAAATCATCAACCAGGTCGACTTTCTCAGTGCGAACGCCGGCCTCCTCTGTTGCAGGTGACTGTTCACCACGTGACTGGCGTAACAATTCGTCGTATTTCGCCAACAGCTCGTCGTACTGTGCTTTTGGTACCATTGCCGTTTTTGTCTCGTCAGGATTATTAGATGAAAAAAGTGAACGCCGTTGGGACAGCCATGAACAACCAGAAGTGATGAGGGTAACGGCAAACAAAATAATTAAGAGAGTTGATGTTATGCAGGATTTCATGCGCGGGGCCCCTCCAGCCACATCGATTACGCCAACAAAGGCATCATGCCTTTGACTTGATTTAATTACTATTGTAGATCATGCCGAACTCAAGTCAATGTAAAGTATGGAAAGTAAGTATGCCAGGCCAAACTGATCAACTTTCACCCACCCCAACTCAAGCGATCTGGAAAATCATCGTACGCACAAGCAAAGAAGATTCCGCTTTTTTTTATTTCACTCTTGAGGCGAATGAAAACTTATGCTTTTACTCAACCTTAGACGCAAGTCTGGGCGAAACCTATCGTGATATCGCGATTGGAATCACCGCCAACCTTCGACCAGAATTTGATGTTATGTTTAAGGCCCTGTGCGAATGTATGTCAGTTCAGCTACTATCAGAGGAACTTTTAGAAAATGTTCCATGGACCTCTATCCCTTAGGCCAACATGCTCAAAAAACTTTTCAATCAGGATACTCGATACCTCTGGTGGGCACTTCTTGGAGGTTTTTGTTATGCAGCAGGCTTTCCGTTACTTGGCAGCACCAAGTATATTTTTTTAGCGCCGACTCTTGGATTCATTTTTCTCCTCAATCCGCTGCTCTCGGACAATCACCGTTTCTTTTCTTGGATCAAGGCCTTTTTGATTTTTTCGCTTGGATTATATCTCCTCGGTCTTTATTGGATCCCCTACACTCTGAAGGAATTTGGCGAAGTTCCCATCCCGGTTAATTATTTATTGGGTGTGCTCTTTTCAATTTTCCTGTTACCTCAGTTCTACTTTCTTCTATCGGCCATTTATCTCTTAAATCAAAAATTCAACCTTCGTGATACGCCCGTGCTTTGGGGGCTTTTTTTAGCACTCTCGGGAACCTTGCTGGAAGTTATCATTCCTCAGCAGTTTCCCATCCATCTTGGCCATAATTGGTTTGCACTGGCCCCCTACACCGGTCTAGCACGCTACTTTGGGGTCGGAATTTTTTCTTTGATGAGCTATTTTCTGGCGTTCTTTTTTATACTTTCACCCAAAACTAAAAAAACTGCGGTCGTTTTGCTATCCATTTTGAGTTTGTTTTTGATCGTTAATATCGCTTTAGGTTTCTGGCAAATCCAAGTGCATCAGAAGGCCCCGAAACAGACTTTCGCGGTAAAAATTGTTCAGGCCAATATTGGAAATAATCTGAAAATCTCAGCGGAAAAAGGATCTAAGGATTCACTAGATAATGTTTTGGGGCTTTATCGTGGTCTCAGCACCAAACCAACCGCACATGGCCCAGACCTCATCATCTGGCCAGAAACCGCCTACCCGGTTTTACTCTCTGGCCATCAGATCCATTCAGAGATTATGCCCCTTCCTTATGTTTTTCGACAAATACTTGAGGAAACTGGAGCCTATATTCTTTTTGGTGGCTATTACCAGAATCCTGAACGTGAGCGATATGATTTTTTTGAAAGCGAATACAACTCGGCCTTCATGCTGACACCCAACTTTGAACTGCCCTCAATTTATCA
>JAHFAA010000169.1:6776-7686 GCA_023250775.1 Bdellovibrionales bacterium | reverse complement strand
CCATCAGGGGTCATAACCTTAGCCGTTTCGTCCGGACGATTATAGTACCGCTTCATAACCTGAGGACCCTTAATGCAAATTTCGCCAACTTCGCCGATCGCCAAATCTTTTCCCTCATCATCCTTAATACTCACAACGGTTGAGGAAATCGGCAGACCTACGGTGCCATTAAATTCTTTCAAATCCATGGGATTCATACAAGCAGCGGGAGATGTTTCGGTGAGTCCATAGGCCTCAATCAAAGGAGCACCGGTAACTTTTTTCCAGCGCTCAGCAACGGCCTTCTGAACGGCCATTCCTCCTCCCAAAGTTAGGTTGAGATGACTAAAGTCGAGTTCGGCAAATCCAGGTGTGTTCAACAATCCGTTAAACAAAGTATTCACACCTGTCATGGCGGTGAACTTCCATTTTTGCAACTCTTTTACAAAACCTTTCATATCGCGCGGGTTGGTGATCAAAATGTTCAAGGCCCCGACAGAAGAAAATGCCAGGCAATTCGCGGTCAAAGAAAAGATGTGATAGAGCGGAAGCGGAGTAATAACAATTTCCTCCCCCACTTTAATTTTATTCAAAATCCATGCTCGGGCCTGAAGAAGGTTGCTCACAATATTGTGGTGAGTGAGTTCGGCACCTTTTGAGACGCCTGTCGTTCCACCGGTATATTGAAGGAAGGCAATATCCATGCGATCAATCACGGGTTTTTTAAATTTGGTATAGTCAGCGGAGGCCAATGCCTTGGTGAGGGAAAGGGCGCCTGGAATATTGTAAGCAGGTACCATCTTCTTCACATATTTCAGCACAAAATTAACAATCACATTTTTTGGAAACTTAAGCAGGTCACCAATTTCGGTCACGATAATATGTTTGAGTGGCGCATTGTCTTTCACCTGGGCAACAAGATGAGCCGAGT
>JAHFAA010000169.1:0-6766 GCA_023250775.1 Bdellovibrionales bacterium | reverse complement strand
TTGGTGTTCAAGCTCGCGCGCGGTATAAAGCGGGTTCACATTGACCGCAACCATACCTGCTTGCAAAACGCCAAAGAGACACACAGGATATTGCAAAATATTAGGCATCATCAGGGCCACGCGACTGCCTTTGGGTAGTCCAAGGTCATTTTGGAGATAGCTGGCAAATTTCAAACTTGCCACCCGGAGCTGGTCATAAGTCAAAGTCGTACCCATATTATGAAAGGCAGGCTGGGCCGAAAAACGTTTGTAGACTTCATCTAAAATATGCGGAATGCTCTCGTATTCCATTGGATTAATGTCCGCGGGCACACCTTTTTCATAATTTTTGACCCAAATCTTTTCCATGCAATTCCCCCTCACATCGTATTTGTGTTAGATCTATCTAATAAAATTGTTTAACGCGAAGAAATTACCCAATTTTCGCCTAAGAAGCAAGCTTGCCATGGCCCAAACCGGCCTTTATGCTACCGTGTTATTTCTTTTTTTCCCTGAGACGAGGAGTTTGAAATGAGAAGCATCCCTTCACTGTTACTGGCGCTGTTCCTTTTTGCCATTGTACCTGCCATGGCGCTTGAAAAGAATCAGCCCCCCCAAACACTTCCTCTCGATCTCACCACTGCTGAATATCAGGTTTTATGGCACAATTACCTCCTGAGTGCCGGCGAGAAGGCCTTGGCCGATCTCGAACCGGCCACCAAAGAATCTATTGCCGCTGGTGAAAAATTGGCCTTATGGCTTAAAACCATCAACCAAGAGCGCTCACCAGAACATCAAATTCGACTCACTTCTCCTGGTACACGAAGCGGGATTCCCATTGAAACTCCCAGCATCTATGGGCCAAAGCAAATTACTGAAACTTTGGGAAATTTGAAAAAAACTTTGCCTGCCGAAATACTTCAAGTTGTTTATGGAACAACACCTGTCAGCAGCAATTTCTCAGGAACAGAAGAAGATTTTATAAAAAACGCTCGCAAGGTCGATCACCTGTATCAGACCTCTGTGCGCTGGGCCAGCTCCATCAAACCTTGGCTGTCGTGGTATAAAAGCGCCAAGGCCTTAGATGTGCGAGGCCATTACTTTTTAAATAAGATCATTGATCTTGACGCTAAACTGCAAAATTTTGCCGCTCTTCCCGAGGCAGAGCAGAACACTCTCAAGGAACATTTGATCGGTCTTTGTCGAAATTCCCGCCGCACCCAATCCGAATGTGAGCAGAGTTTTGTCGGGAGCCGCTCGAGCAATCAAATCTTAGGTTATAAAAAACGCTACTGGGCCACATCCCAGGCGGTATGGGATTCTTTTTTCAAGATTACGGACCCCAGATCAGATGTCACCTGGACCTCGGCGAATCCCAATCACATGGAAGTTACCTTCAAAGATCCGAGTAATAATCGCGTTCGTGATTTTCTCCAGGACAATATCGAAGACGAATATAAATTTGGTGATTGGCATCTTGGCATGACCTTCAATGATGGTCGCAGCGGAACCTCCTATGTCGAGTTCCAACCCAATGTGACACCTCACGTGACAGGTGGGAATGTTGTGGTCATGGATGCCAACGCTCCACTTGAAGAATATGAAGTTCAATGGACCATTCGCCACGAGTACGGCCATATTTTGCGACTGCCTGATTGCTATGTGGAATTTTATGATGATGTCATCGAAAGCGTGGTCAATTACCAGCTCGATATTTCCGATTTGATGTGCTCTCGCGCCGGCAACATGAATGAACGGATCTATCTTGAATTAAAACGTGCTTACTTGAAATAAATCACGATGCTTTATCGTGAGCTTCAAGTAACTCAGACTTCTCTTCTTCGACAATTTTGACCGGCCTATTCATGTAGGCGACACAAGCACCATAGAAGAAAGAACCCATGAGAAAATAGATCCACACCACAGCCACAATCATGGTGTAAAAATCGCCAAAGTTGGTGGCAAGCTCATCCTTAGAGTAACGGAGATAAATCCAGTAAGAAGATTTTCCAATGATAAAACAAGTGACGAACGCACCGGCCCCCCAAAGAGCGTCTTTGAAGGCGACGACTCTTGAAGGTGCCCACTTGTAAAAAATGGTAAAAAAGGTCACCGATAAAACCACCGGGAGAATATTGTTGTGGGAAAGCCACATGATGCCCCCACGTCCCCAGAACTCTTGCTTGGCCATGACAAGACTTAGAATTTTTGGATTGGCACAAATAATCAGCACCAGCATAAAGACATAAGCAAAGGCACCTAAAAAAAGGGCCTTAAAATCTTCAATCACAAAACCGCCGCGTGATTCTGTACCAGAAACTGTGTCCATCCCAAAAACCACGGAGGCCACAACGCCAAGGCTTGAGTACAAAAGAAGAAACAAATTCACCAGATGCATGCCGGCGGTTGTGGTGAGTTGAGCGTTAATAATTTTCTCAATAGACTGCAAAATCCACGGTGCAAGATTGGGAAAGTTACCCTTTAGACCTTCCATAACGCTGGTCTTGGCAAGTTCCACATCGCCCACAATGTAACCGGCGAGAGAAATCAAGAGCAGCATCACAGGACAAAAAGATAAAATGGCAAAAAAAGTAGCACATCCGGCCACCAAATCACCTTTCTTCTTTTTAAAGTGAAAAAAACCGTTGATAAGTCGCACGGCCACATGAAGGAGCAGACGGTGACCACGATTCTCGTAACGATTGCCGAGGGTTAATAGCTGATCTCTGTCTAATACATTTTTCATGGTCAACTTATCGCCAAAGAAAGACCTCATCTTAAGTCATTTAGGGTGTTAAAAATCGCTTCCAATCACTTGAAATCTTTTGCATAGACAAAAGCGGCCACCTTGATTAAATTAGTCAACACTTTAGAACAAGAACGGACTGTAGCGCAGTCTGGTAGCGCACTTGCATGGGGTGTAAGGGGTCGCTGGTTCGAATCCAGTCAGTCCGACCATTTAAAATAAAAGGCCAACCGTAAGGTTGGTTTTTTATTTTAATCGCCCGAAGTGAGTGGGTTTTCCGAACCTAAGCGACATTCGCTGAAAAATTGCAGGAGCAATTTTGGACACTGAAGGTGCCCGTAGGGTGCCGGAGCAGGATGCGGAGGCATCCCTTCGAATGCAGTCAGTCCGACCATTTTTTTATTTTTTTACTAAAGATCCGAAAAACGCTGCCAGACAAATAAACATTGGCACTAAAAAAATATTTTCCAAGGTCAGAAATTTCATGGATGCACTCAGGATCAATGGACCTGAGATGGTCCCCACTCCAAAAAAAACTGAAAATAGTGAGTTTGCTGTGGGAAAAATATCGGGAGTCGTTTTTTCTTTGAGAAGGGCCAGGGAGATCGTATAAAAACCGCTGGTGGTTCCACCGATAATCAGAGCATTGATGGCGAGGAGGAGCAAATTGCCGTGAGAAAAGTAACTCAATCCTAAAAGGATGGCGGAAAGAAGATAGATCACGGCCATGGTTTTCACTCTATTTGTTTTGTCTGCAATAATCGCAATGGGCAAATTGAGAAGAATGGAGCCAGTCAGAAAAATGGCCAAGGCCTGGCCGACAACTTTATCTCCAAAATTGCTTTTTAAAATGTAGACCGGCAATAAACTGGTTAATCCGCCCTGCAGAAAACCGAAGGTAAAGGCGCCACTCAAGGGTAGAGCGAGACAAATTAAAAGATTTTTATTAAAAAAACTTTCTTTCCTCTCGCTGAAGGTTTCATTTTTAACTTTAAAAAGAAGGCAGGGCAACAAACAGCAGATCGTGCCACAAATGGCGAAGGGAAGCCATTCGGCCAAAGAGAACAAGTGGATCGCAATCAAACTGCCGGGAATGAGTCCGGCAAAGAGCGCGATGGAATAGAGTGAAAAACTCTTGGCGCTGGACTCTTGAGCGCTATACAAAAGAATGAAGGATTCATTGGCAATAAAAATCCCAGAGAGCCCTAGCCCCAAAGAAATGGATAAAAAGGTCCATAAAAGATAATTAAAAGGGAGTGCATAGGCGAACAGCGATAGCGCCACTATAAAGATAGAAAGACTAAAAACAAATTTAAGACCACGTTTGCGGATCAAAACTTCCACCGGCCATGAGGCCACCGTTATGGCGAGATATCCGAGCGACGATTGCAGTCCGATTAAGAAAGTACTGATCTCTTTTTTTTCCATAATGAAGCTGACCAGGGCAGTCTTAATTCCAAGAATCAAACCAATAAATACGGCCACAGCAAAAATTGGAAATATTTTTTTCAATTGAGTTCCCTCAGACATTTTTCGTAATATTTTTTACTCACGATCGTAAAGTCATTTTCACTGGAAATTTCACCGTTCATCCAGGACTCAGAAGTGTCACGAATAAAGGACAATACGGATTTCGTCATTGTACTATTTATCTGCATAATCAAAGATTGGTTCAATGTTCGTCCCGGAAGGTACTCATCCAAAACATAGGTGCATAATTTTTTCCACAGTTGATAGCTGACCTCTTTCAGGAATCCGGCGTCAGGGTATTTAAATTCGTAATTTAAATATAGCTTTTCGATTTCATCTTCTCGCATACGCGTATCATGAAGAGCAAGCCCATCTCTTTGAACCAATTTTTCTATTGCAGTATTTCGATGAATTTTCATTTGATAGGCGCCGTAAGGAAAATGCTCATGGCCGACTTTCAACATAAACTCGGCCGATTTTTTTAAATTAAGAAGCGTTGACCATGGATTGAAGAAAATATAGCCACAGATAAAATATATGCTTGATCTGTCGAGGAGGGAAATCACATGCAACACGTCTTTGCATGATGTACCTTTTCCGAATAATTGAATCTCATCTTTATTAATACTTTCCACTCCAATAAATACATGGCAAAGCCCGACGGACTCTAATTGTCCTATTCTTTTTTTATTCAGGTCGTCCGGTCGACAAGAAATAGAAAAATCAATTTTTAGTTTTCGCTTGGAAATTTCATGACAAAATTCTGCCAAGTAGCGATCTTCTTCATCAGTGTTCCGCGACAAAAAGAAATTATCGCAGCGAAAAAGAAAAAACGTACATCCCTTTTTGTAAAGGGACTCTACCTCATCAAAAACCTTAACAAGATTGCGGCGCCGTGTTTGGGGAGCGTTTGACATCTTGTGATAAAGATCCAGTACGCAAAATGTGCAGTGGCCATAACATCCACGCCCTAATTCTATTTGTTGAAAGGGCAACATCTTTCCCGACTCGATATCATATCTCTCGATCAGAGGCAGGAGATCAAGATCAGCTGTCCCTCGCCTGGGTGGCGTCGTAACAATTCTTCTGCTTTCGTCGAGATATTTGAGCCCGGAGATTTTTCGCCAATCACTGCCGGCGTGCATAGACTGAATGAGTTCGGTCATCGACTCCTCGCCTTCACCGATGATGATGGAATCAAAGACGCCAAATTCCCGCAAAATATCATCGCCAAAACTAGTTACGAACTGTCCCCCTGCGGTAATGTGCCCGTTGTAAATCTTCTGCTGTTTCAAAAGTTTAATAATTTCAAAGGTCGCCCCCAAGTTATAGAGATTGAGAGAAAAACCCAACAGCTTGCAGTTACACTGCAAAATTAAATCAACGGTTTCCCGCACACTATGCCCATCAAAATTAGAGTCGATAACTTTGCAGGAAAAACCATGGGCCTTCACATAGGATGAAATAGATCCCATGCCGTAGTGAATAGACATTCCCTGATTTTCAAAAAACCCCATGAATCGCTCAATGGGATTTTGGATTTCAACATTGGCGTGTACCAAGAGAATGTCTGTTTCAAGCTTGTTATGCATCACCGGCCTACTGTGAATAGCGCATTGCACTCAACGATAAATTCAATTATATTACATAAAACTGAGATCACTAAGTTTTAATAGGACGATTATTTTGATGGACTTGGCCCGCCCCCAGATTTCCGAACAACTACAATCCTTAATCGCCAAAATTTGCGATCTAGGCCCAGAAAACATCTCTCTCGACAAACATTTCATCAAAGATCTGAAATTTGATTCACTCAAATCCATTGAACTCATCATGGCGATTTATGAGGAATTCGGAGTTGAAATCTCAAGAGAGGAGGGAATCAAACTTCAAACCGTGGAGAATCTTCTTGATCTCTTAGAAGTAAAGCTGAAAAAAGATGAACTATAACTACCAAGCAGTTGGCGAGATCACGGGAGCAAGTAGGAACAATCCGTCGTTCATCGTTTATGATTTATTGAACAGAAGTACCTCCCATAGCTTTAACGAAATAGATGCCCTTTCAGGTCAACTCGCCAATAGCTTAGTCAGTAGTGGAATCAAGCATAAAGACAGAGTCATTATCATGCTCAACGATCCTCTGCCTTTTCTTGTGAGCTTCATTGGGGTGTGCAAAGCTGGAGCAATCGCGGTCCCCATTCACGTTCGCGCTGGCCTGGCCAAAGAAGATGTTTTAATTGAACAGACCCGCCATATTATTCATGATTGCTCACCTTCTGGAATTATTCATTCCGGCCAGATTGACTTTGCTGCTAATCTTCAATCTTTCGCTTACGCCAAGCTGATTGAAAATAATAAAAAAGAATCTCCGACAGGGGGCATGGACTTAAGAGAATGGATTGCGCTACTCCAGTATACCTCGGGTTCCACGGGAAACCCGAAAGGCGTTGTCATCACTCACCATAATTTGCTGTCGAATATGCAGATGATCAGCCAAGGGCTGAATGCCGAAGATCATGATTCAAGTCTGTCGTGGTTACCCCTCAATCACGATATGGGCCTGATCGGCGG
>JAHFAA010000577.1 GCA_023250775.1 Bdellovibrionales bacterium | reverse complement strand
AATCTTTACGCCTTTAGAGAGAGGTAATCTTTATGGGGCAATGTGTTGTCGTTACAGGCGCAGCTAATGGAATCGGTCGGGCCATCGCCGATTTATTTTGTGCACACAATTTTACAGTGATTGGTCTTGATATCGTTGTCCCCAAGGGAAGGGTAAAATTTGATTTCATGAAAACGGACGTAACCAAATCGCGGGAACTTGCGCAGGCCATGGATCACATCAAAGCAAAAAAACACAGCGTTTTGGCCGTTATCAATAATGCAGCAGTGCAGGTGGAAAAAGGCATTCTTGAAACCACAGAAGAAGAATGGGATCGCGTCCTCGCAGTGAATTTAAAGGCCATCATGCTCACCACTCAAACTTTTTTTCCTCTTTTTAAATCCGGCTCTTCGATTATTAATATTTCTTCTGTGCACGCAAGAGCAACCAGCAAGGGCATGGCAGCTTACGTCGCCTCCAAGGGCGCTATCTCATCGTTAACTCGCGCGATGGCGCTTGAACTAGGTGGGAATGGAATACGAGTTAACGCCGTCAACCCTGGTGCCGTGGATACGGCGATGTTGCAAAAGGGTCTTTCTCGCAATTCTCGCCCTGAGCAGGCACTCAAAAAATTAAAAAACTCCTCTCCCTTAAACAAAATCGGTGCGCCAAGTGACATCGCCAATCTGGTCTTGTTTTTAGTCAACCCAGATTTGGCGGGAAATATTACAGGCCAAGAGTTCTACTGTGATGGCGGAGTGACGGCGAAGTTGGCGTCGGAGTAGCAGACGTTCCTTAAATTTTCATTAAATAGTTCTTCTCTTACCTTCCAAAGCTGTTGAAAGCTTAGATTTTTGAAAGTTCGGTGAAGATGTTGGATAGGCGATTGGCACCGTGACACTGTCGGCTTGGTTCCAATGCCGCTCGGACTGATCAAGAAGGCGCAGGTCTTTGTGATAAACAATTTGCTGCAAACCTAAAAGTTCCATGGCGGAAAATTTATGCGAAATTATGGCGGAAATTTTGCTGGCATCCCCTAGATCAAGGATGAATTTTTCTAAATCACCATTATACTGTTTTAGAATTGCTTCCTTATAGGTGTAGTACCATTCACTTCCGGGATAGGGGGTGGCGAAGTGAGGTTTGCAGGTAATTTTTAATTCTCGTAAAGCATTGATGGTATTTCGAACGCTCTCAAAACTTTCTTCGGGAAAACCAATGATAATGTTGGGAATGGGTTTGATTCCTGAACTCAAGCAAAGCCCAACACTCTCAATATTTTTTTTGGCCGTGGAACCTTTGCCTAAATTTTTTAAAATAGTTGGGTCGAAAGATTCAAGGCCGTATACGAGGTGAGAGCAGCCGGCCTGGAACATGGTTTTAAGCGTCTCAAGTTTGTGAAGGCCAGCATGACTTGTTCCATTCCAGTGGACGCCTCTGCAATGTTCATCGTGAGGCACGTTATCGCGGCGACAAGTTGGTTGGAGTCCTGCTTCAATCCATTTTTTTGAAAGCTCAGCCAGCCAAACTCCACCACTACTGGCGTCCATGGTCATAAAGTTTTCATCGATAAAGGCGGCAAAATCAATTTGATAAGTGTCATGCAGATGCTTCACCATTTTGATCAGATAGTCAGGTGAGTGATAGCGAATATTTCTTCCATAGGTGAACACGACATCATTCTCGCCCTCGGCATTTTTGCCTGTGACCATGTCTCCAGTGGTGCCGAGGTGCCAACAGTACTTGCAGATAAGACTGCACCCTACTGAACCATTGATGTCCATGCGACGTTTGGAAGTGAAAGATTCTTCGCTAAAAAGATTGGCGGAATTTTGAAAATAAATATCGAGAGGAAATAAATCCCAGGCCGGCCATGGCAAGTCATCTAAATTTTGGATATTGGGACGCGTGCCTGTGAGGTAGCATTTTCCATTTTTATGGCGGTAGATGATTCCAAGAGTATCGCTCCAGTTCAAATCTTTTTGATCGATTTTTTTTAAAACTTCTGTGAGTGTCACGAATGCTTCACCCACCACTCCCAAGTCAAATTCAGGGATCCATCTCATAATGTCATGAGGCATGCTGGTTAAAAATCCACCTCCCGCTACGAGAAGTGATTTAGGCGAAAAGCGACGAGCGATTTTCGCTGCTTTTTTTACAAATGCGTATGTTGTGGTGAGTCCACCGATGGCAATAACGTCCCAATCATCAGCAGCACAAACCTGCTCCAAAATATCAAATCCTTTCCTCCACGC
>JAHFAA010000576.1 GCA_023250775.1 Bdellovibrionales bacterium | reverse complement strand
TCGATCGCAGCATCGTGGTATCACCTTTCGTGCAGATTTGTGGGCGTGTGAAGTAAACGCTAGGCAACTCTTGACCTCTTCTACGTCAGCGGAAAAGTTACCGTGAACTTGCTGCCCTGACCTTCATTCTGAGTCAGCTCGACGTGTCCATGAATCTGACCGGTCAGCACATTGACCAATTGCAGGCCAAGGGATGTGGGGTTACGAAAGTCAACAGTCGAAGGAAGACCAACGCCATTATCCGCAACAGTCAGAACATTTTTTCCCTCAGCGTTCTTAATAATTCCCACTTTGATCGTGCCTGATTGGCCCTGTGGAAAGGCGTATTTCAAACTGTTGGTCACCAGCTCATTGACAATCAGACCGCAGGGAATCCCAGTGTTCACATCCAGCACCAGATTTTCCATCTCGACGGATAACCTAACGTCGGATCGTTTATAGGTATTGGCGATGCTGGAGGTCAGACCGTTTAGATATTTTTTGAAATCGATATAGGCCAGATCTTCTGAATGGTAGAGCTGCTCGTGAATGAGCGCCATGGATTTCACCCGATCACGTCCCTCTTCGAAAAGGATGCGAACCTTCGGGTCAGTAATCCCCATGGCCTGCAAACTGAGCAGACCGGAAACCACCTGCATATTATTTTTCACCCGATGATGAATTTCTTGCAGCATCACTTCTTTTTCTTTCAAGGTGTGCGCCAGCTTCTCCTCTTCCTTCTTGCGGTCAGTAATGTCCATGACCGTACCTTGCAAACCAATAATTTTTCTATCGCCATCAAAAATGGCCGTACCGCATGCAAAAGTCAGGATGTGAACACCATCCGCTCTTATTAGTGTCAGTTCTAAGGCAAAAGATTCTCCGGTGTCCAAAGTTTTCGTTACAACTTCATTCAACCGTTTCCAACTTTCGGGAGCGTACAATGAGGACATTTCAGCAAAGCATGGAGCTGGTTGTTTAGGACCATATCCTAAAATCTTTCTGAGTTCTGCCGACCAGGTCACAACGTCTGTGGCCCTTATCCACTTCCAGCTCCCCAAATGGGACAAGGCCTGGGCCATCCGCAGATTTTCCTCACTCTCTTGCATCTGCTGTTCTGCCAGTTTGCGCTGGGTAATATCTTCGTAAATCACTGCAAATTGCCCTGTCTGCGGTGAGTACGCATTAATTTTGAAATGCTTCTTAAATGTCTTTGAATAATACTCTAAGTCTAATCTTTCATTAAATAATCCTACTCTTGCATATTTTTTTATCATTTCGATGTCAGCGTTGGGCACAATTTGAGTGATCGTTTTGCCCCTCACATCTTCTATGCGATAACCGGTAAAATTTTGCATCTGGCGATTTCCATCTAAAAGACGAAAATCACAAGGGTTGTTATTTTCATCAAGAATGACTTCATTCAGCTGAAAACCTGCAGTCATGTGCTCAAAGAGCAAGCGATATTTTCTTTCACTCTCCAGCAGCATCTCTTTGCTTTCTTTGCGCTGGGTAATATCGCGCGAGATGCCGAACATTCCAATGACTTTCCCTTTGTCATCATAGAGAGGGCCTTTGTTGGCGAGGTAAGTTACGGTGCCAGCGGTGGTCGTGACCACTTCCTCATAGGTTACAACCTTACCACTCTCCATCACTCGTTGGTCGCCTTCCATAACTACTTTTGCTTCGGCGGCAGGGAAAAAAAAGGTATCATCTTGCCCTAAAATTTCTTCACGCGTTTTGCCAGCGGCCCTGGTGGCCTCTTTATTCATAAATAAGTAACGTCCCTGGAGATCTTTGACAAAGATCGCATCAGTTGATCCTTCACTAATTGAATTCAGCAGACCGAGAGTTTTTCGCAGAGTCTCTTCCGACTGATTTCGCTCTGCAAGCGTCGCCATAAGAAATTGGACGACGAAGCTCATGATTCCCAAAAATAATTGCAAGGAGATCAATCCCATCTCATCAGTGGGAGCAGAGTGAGCGTAGGGACCGATTCCCTGCCTGGTAAAAAAGAGAGCGAGCAGGGCAAAGAACAAGATCGCCACAGTCGCCCCGGCAAGTCTGAAGCGAATCCCCATCAAGATGATCAGCGGGGCCACGAAAGAGGGACGAAGGACCGAACTCACACCTTCAAAAATAATCCCAAAACTGAGCAGGGTGCCAAAGGTGATCATGACGAGCAAGGCCGCAAACTGACTCAACTGTAAAAGGCCGGTGTTGTTCACAATAGTTTTACGCTCGAGCACCAGGGTCACGATA
>JAHFAA010000168.1 GCA_023250775.1 Bdellovibrionales bacterium | reverse complement strand
CTTCCCGAGGATGTGGCAGGCGCGATTTTATTTCTCGCCAGTGATCATGCACGCTTTATCACAGGCGCCTATCTGCCAGTTGATGGCGGAATCACGATGCTTTAAATGTTGATTGTTTCAAAATGGTGGAACAACCATTATAAATGTGGGCGTATTGAGCACTGATCCTCCGAGCAGTCTGACAAATCCTCCCGTCGAAGTAAGCTCCACGATATGATGAAATGTTCCATCGGTGACCAGCAGGTTGCCGTTGGCCCTCTGAGCAATCGCTCTGGGGTCACCTAAATAGTTTATGTCCGAATAATCAGCAATGACACTGGACATGGTTGAATCATAAATTCGAACTGTATCAGTGGCCCCATTATAGGCCGTGGCAAAGTGCCCATTGCTCATTTCCATACAACCATAAATATTAATCGTCGGAGTCAATACGGTACCTGGTGCAGCTGAAGAGGCCGAATGAGTTTGGTTGCCAGCGGCATCGTAGGTTCGAACCTCGCTCGTGCCCGTCGAGCAGGCCACGAAACCGCCAGAGACCGTACTGGCCACTTGTTGCGGCGTGGTCATCAAGGTGATAATGGGATAGTTCCCTCCGACAATACGGACACCGTCGGTGCTAAATTTTTCCACACCGTTAGTCTCGGTGGCCAGGATATCTCCACTCGACAAAACCGTGATCCCGGCAAGCACTCCGCTCCAGTTAGAATTCTGAATTAAGGTCCTAGCTATTCCCGTAATGGCCGACACCGCAATGATTTTATCCTGCCCCACGGTGGTTGAATCATAGGCAATCAGAACTTCCCTAGTGTCACTTTTCCAGGCCAAGCCGCGGTAGGTGACCGTGGTATCGGTATCGACATCTTGCACGATGTCTTTGTAATAGCCGTCTGGATGAAGGGCCACAACAGTATCGTTCGCTGAGCTAACAACGACAATGTCCCCAGGCCGCAAAAAATTATCCGCACTACTGCTCGTCGCGATAGGATGATCTGACACGCACGCGCTTATTAGTGCAGAAAGCCCAAGAATTAAAAATATTTTAATCATATATAAGCAGTCACTCATCCTTCATTTTAATACGAAAGGGGCAGTATGGGGCGGGGAAAACATTACCCCTCTATGTACCTATTTTTCGAACAACATAGAATGCCAGAATGGGACCAAGAAATCTCACCATTGCCATACTATTATTGTCCTCATTAGCAATCTTCGCCACAAATTTGGCAAGGGCCGATTACTATCTTGCAGGCACAGGGAATTACAGTATTTTCAATTCAACCGAGACGGATCGCTACAAGATTGGCAGTGCTGGAAAGGGATTTGGTGTGCATTTTGGAACCCGAGGTGGTGCCCTCGGACTTGAGGGCTTTTATAAACAATTGCGAACTGAAGGCAAAATGATTCATGATAGCACCGACTATACTCTCCATACAGACACGCGAACTTATGGGGCCGCATTCACAGCATACATCTCGTCCTTTCATATAAAATTAGGTTACGCTACCCACATGTTTGATCAGTCAGTCGTTGATACTAGTGGCGCGACAGTTCAATCCCCCACCATCACCAGAATTTATGGTCTGCATTCGGGAATCACCACCAGTGGATTAATGTTTGGAGCTGGAGCCGATCTAGAATATGCGACTTTGGGATTTTTCATTGATTACAACAGATATCAAATGACCAGTATCGATGCTTCCTTTCAGGTCATTGAAGCGGGAATCAGATGGTATCCAGGTTTTTTGAATCCCACTCTTGATCCCACTCGCGCCGCTGCTTCAACAGGCCCGCGGCGCTAATTCTCTTTCACCCAATAATTACTTACAGGAATCTTCTAATGCCCAAGCATGGTCACTAACAAAGCGAGATAACCTTTCTCCTTCGATTTTATAACTTGTTTTCATTCCACATTTTTGGGCATCTTGATAGACTGTTTGAAATACAAAAACATCCGACATCAATGCTTTGCCAAAATCAGACAAGGCCTTGACAAATTCCTTCCGCTCTCTTTCTTCAGAAAACAACACAGCCTTTTTCATTTCTTCTAAGGCCGAGCGCATTTTTTTCATTTGAATCTTTTGTGAAAACTGCAAGTCTGCCTTGCAAATCTCAAAGTCAATTTTAGTCAGATGAGTTAAGCACAAATGCCAGGGGTCTGTTTTATCGGCAAAATAGGTTTCAAGTGCCTGAGACGCAACGGTATTGTACATATCCATAACTTGCACAAAACGATTATCCGCTAAAAGATAATCGACATAGGCACGAGGAAGATCAAAGTCAAAACTCATTGAAGTATATTTTAATTTCTTTTCGTCAGGAATATTCACAAGCAATTCTGCATTCAGGCCGGTGGCCTTTACCAAACGATGTAAGGCGCGACCAAGTTGCTTAGCAGAACCATGGTCGGCGGCATAATGCCAGTTATATTTTCCTGAGTAATCGATCTCTTGCTCATCACCGAGTGAATCAATTTCTAACGCCGAATAAAACCCCTCGCCGGTCTGTCTATGAACCGTGATGGCCCTGGCCACAGTGCTTTTCACATTGCCACCGAAATAAAGTTCCCTGGTGACGCCATCCAAGGACGATTCCTTGCGAAAATACTCACGATAGTTTTCTTTTGTTGATGTGAAATAGATAAAAGGAATACCGATCGAAAACTTTTGCACATGGCGGATTTTCGATCTGAAGATATCGTCAACACGAACGATGGATCCTTCACCTGTCAGCGAGGCCATCTGCTGCGCCGGAACCATATTTCCTTTTAGCAGATCCTCATAAGCATGCTGGGCCACTTCATCTGCCAAATCAAAGGCAAAGGACACTCCATGCGCGAGCTCTTTGACGACAGAAGTGTAGGCCTCGGCCACAAGAGTCCCTGCCACAAGCCTAAGTTCTGACTCATGACCCTTCATTAATTGCACGAACACTTTCCCGTCGGGCATTTTTTCTATATAGGTCTGCCAGCCACCGGACAAAATCGCCGTTGGGCCAACGCCAAAATACAAAGTACCCAAGCGAGTTGAAAGAGCGACACCACCGCTCGTGCGATAAAAGACAGTTTCACCTTCTTTCCACTCGGCGATCTGTGATGCTTTCCAGGGGATTTTCTTTTGTTTTACCGCCTTTTTAATGTCGTCCTTGCTATCAACAAGGGTGGTAAATTCCGCGTTTTTTCCACCGACCAAGGCCAGGCCGACATACATGCCTAAATTGGCGGCAAAACCTGTGACATCTGCGAAATAGAAACTTCCGCCTGGTCCAGCACCCAAGTCACCATCAAGACCGTGGGTCACCATGAAACCATCTGTATAATTATCCAGCTCCAACGTTGGAGTTTCGTCGACTTTGGGATCGTATTTAAGCGGCGTCATATTGACTGTATTGCGTGCCCAATCAAGACCTCCAAAAGCGAGAACACCCAGTTCTGCTTGCAGTGTGGGGCCTGAAAATGCCATTGGAGCATACAAACATCCGCTCAGTGTCATAAGAACAAGTAAATTCTTCACATTCTTTAAACGCATATTTCCATTCCTAGATGAGGGTTAAACGAAACACTTTTCTAGAAATCTTTTTGAATCCGGGCAATGACCATTGCTGTCTCGATTATTGAGAAAATACCCTTTACCTTAGGAATAAAACTTAAAGAACTAATTCAAATAGGTTATAAATAGGTTCCCATTTAGGAGCAGGAGTAAATATTTATGAATAAGGCCGTTCTCTTGGATTTTGTAAAAAAAAACGTGTTAGGGTTATGCGCTGTCGTACTGGCGTTCCTCTCCTTAATCATAGCACTTGGATTTAATGCTAAAATGCTGGAAGGACGATTCAATACCCTGATTCAAACGGAAGTAAAGAAAGGGATCAATCGGGAAATGGACGGGTTGGGACGAGATAGTCGGGCCATTGCCAAAGAAGAGGTGGGCAAAGTTGAAGGAAAGATCACGGAATTGGAAAAAAATATCTCTGATCTAAAACAACTTCAAGGCGATACAGACAGTAAGTCTAATGACGTGAGCAATCGTCTTCTAGAGATTCAAAGCAAGCTGGATACTTTGGAGCAAAAACTAAATCAGAGGCCATCCAGCGCCATTGCTCCCAGCAAACCAAAGAAGGCCGCCGCAGGAAAAACCAAAAATAAAAAGAAAAAGTAGATTTAACTTCTAATGATAGTTGTAGGAACAAAAATAAATATAGGCCCAAAGACGTGTCTCTGTGAAATCTCGAATTTGCGCTAACGTTCCCCCCTGCTGATAGGTGAAAATTCTTAGAGCATTCAAGGCCGCCTGATAACCTTCATAAGTTGATTGAATGTTCACCCCATCAACACTGGAATATTTGATCTGACGACAATTCTTCTCTACCTGCCAATGAGCATCTTTTTCAATAATTCTGATAAAGCGATAATCCGTTATCGGCACACTCTTCGTTTTATCCAGCGATGAACAAGAAGTGACGAAAAGAAGAAATATTAAAAAATGGAATAGCTTAGACACACTTTTTCTTCCGCATCATTAAATAATAACTGCCACCGCCAACCAATAAACCTACAAACCAGGCGTAGTTATAAAGGCCATTTAACCACCCTGGAAAGGTCGTAGGATTAACTAAGTCAATGATGGTCATAAAACCAGGAACATTGGGCAGAATACCGAAAATAAGAGCGAGCGTGGCGGTGTGATTAAAACCGTTACTATACCAGTAGCGGCCTTCTGCTGTGTAAAGTTCGTCCAAAGCGACAACTTTTTTCCTAATTAAATAATAATCAACAATTAAAATTCCACCAATCGGACCGAGCAAGCTGGAGTATGCAATCAGCCACTTAAAAATATATCCACTGGGATCAGAAATTAATTTCCATGGAAAAATGAGAAGGCCAATAACCCCCGTTATATATCCACCAATTCTAAAATTAATTTTTTCAGGCGCAAGATTGGAAAAGTCATTGGCAGGACTGACGATATTGGCGGCAATATTTGTCGCCAGAGTTGAGATGATCACAGCAATCATCGCAAGAGTTACCAGAACGGGAGAATCAAATGCCCCTGCGAGAGCAACCGGATCCCAGATTGTTTTTCCAAACACAATGGTCGTTGCACTCGTCACCAAGACCCCCACAAAGGCGAAAAGGCCCATGGACGGTGCCAAGCCTATCGCCTGCCCCATCATATGGGCCTTTTGTGAAACCGAATATCGGGTGAAATCGGGAATATTGAGGGAGACGGTGGCCCAAAAGCCCACCATTCCTGTCAGAGCAGGAAAAAAGAATTTCCAAAATTCTGCATGGGTTTGAAACTTCGAAGGTTGGTCCAAAATCGGACCGAGGCCTTTGGCCGCCCAAATTGCCCAGACCACCAGTGAGAGCGCAGCAAATGGCAAAAAGAAGGCCTTAAAAACTAAAAGCTTTCTGATGGTATCAATCCCAAGATAAATCACAAAGAGATTGAGCAGCCAAAAAAGAAAGAAAGTGATCGCCGGCCCGGTTTCCAGTCCAACCCAGGCAGGAAAAATCATAGGCAGGGTAGCAAAACTTGGAATCCAAATTTTCACGATTTGAAAAAAGGCAAAACCTCCGATCCAGGTTTGAATTCCAAACCAGCCGCAGGCGACAATGGCACGCAAGATGGCCGGGATATTGGCGCCTCTCATCCCAAAACTCAGGCGCGCAAAAACCGGAAATGGAATTCCATATTCGGCGCCAACATGGCCGTTCAAAATCATGGGTATAACGACAATGACATTTCCCAGAAAAACTGTGAAAACGGCTTGCCACCAATTCATTCCACCTTCGATCAAAGAACTGGAAAGCATATAAGTTGGGATGCACAAACTCATGCTCACCCAAAGTGCGATATAATTGGACATCGTCCAGGTACGTTCGTGAAGAGCAACGGGTGCCAAATCTTCGTTTGAATAACTCATAATAATTTTCCTTTGAGTTATTTTAACCTTGGTCATGAATCAGTCATTGAAAATAATGCTGGAAATGAGAAAAAGATGAGGTTATCGCATGGCGCAGATTAGGTGATCTCTGGTCGCCCTTATTTTCCGAGCGTCTTGGCATTTCCCAGAATCATCATTTCGTATAAAGCTTTGCCATGGAAGGTGTCGGCCGAACCCTTCATCATAATCTGACCGTCAATGTCTGAGTCAAAGCGCAGATACCAAGGATTGAAGTACGGCCGCAGCCATGAAGTTAACCAGTTCAGCTTCAGGTCCCCGATCACATCAGTCCGATCTATGATTTTTGGGTTGGAAAACACCAGGTCCACTTTAATGTCTTCGCTCTCGGCGTTGATGAAAAGTTTTTCCGGACTTTTGCGCCCAAATTGAGCGCTATCCTTAACGAGAACTCCAGTCGTAACGGCATACTGGCTTGGATCGGCCAGCAGAATTTTGTCATCCTTGGCCATCATGAAAATTGGCAGATGCTTGCCCCCCCATTTTTCCACTCCGACACCATCGAAGAAGACAACTGTGTAACCATCCACGTGGGCCCGGCCCCAAAACCAATAGTCGTAAACCATATAGATAGGATAGTTGCCCCAATTATGATCATGATAGCCAGAACCCGTAACATTTTTTGTGCCTTCTGAGCTGGTGATAGTTCCTTCGACAGTGCCTGAGGGAATAGGAATTACCCAGCCCATATATTTGCGTAGCTTCTTATCAAAATAAACTTTCCCCGCACCCAGTCTCCAGGAAGGAGCGACTCGATGAAAAGTAAGATCGATCTTCAGATGTTTGGTGGCCACTCGCACGACATAGGTTTCGAGATCGCCGTAGACTCTGTTCTGCTTACCAATTTTTACATCACACTTGGATTTGCTTGCAGAAAACTGAGTGGGAAAAAAAACTTTTGAGTCGGAAATGGTCGTTCCATCTGGTTTTGTAAGCACCAGTGTCACGCCTGGAATGCGAGGCCCGATGCTCACGGCCGTTGGCTTGGTAAAAAATGTGGCGACAATTTTTGAACCATCATCGAGATTGGCATCAAAGTACCACCATTCATAATTTCCTGGTTTTGAACTCTGTCTCATTCCATCTTCCCACGATTGCATCTCGGTGGTTGTCCCCTCATGGGCCATCATGGCGGGTGTGTTTGTTAGAATAAAGGGCCTGACCTCTTTGGCCAATGCCGCGGAATTAACCAGGAGCTGAAGTCCCAATAACATGATCACAAGTACTTTCATCATTTTGCCCTTTAGGTAACCATCATAAAAATACATTCTAGAAGGTACACGTGGGCGGAAATAGGTAGTTTAATTAGCGCCGTGAAATCAACAAGATGGCCCCTCCCACGCTACGGAATTTGATGCTGGGATTAAATTACACTCTCTTAATATTAATTTCTTGAACTAGGTCAACTTACTCCGCTGTCGCCCCTGAAAGCATCATGGTGGGATCACCTTGCAGATGATACCAAATTCGATTTTCTGTGCTGGCCTTGAGGTCGCTATAGGTTTCCATCAGGTGCAATTGACCGGCCCACATGGCCTCGCTTAAAGTGGTGGTTTTTTGTCGGCCCTCAGTCCAGGTTTTAGAAACAAATTGGGAGATTCCTTGACTCATGATCGCTGGCGGGTCCCAGGAAATATCCACGCTGCCACCATAATAAGCACGCGCGCCGGTGGCGGCGTCACCTTTGTGGGCGTTCATAAAACTTTCCCCCAAGCGTGTTTCAGAATTAAAGCGTCCGTTTTGGCAGGCGACATCCACAATAACCGGCAGCACTT
>JAHFAA010000167.1 GCA_023250775.1 Bdellovibrionales bacterium | reverse complement strand
GCCTTATCGTACTTACGTTTTAGGGTTAAGAAGTCCAAAAGACAGCGTACCTAATGCTTTGTTCTGGGATACCCGGAAACCTTATCACTATCTCAGTCTAAAACGTGACTTCAAAGACTATGATGTTTTGATCGTTGGTGGTGAAGACCATAAAACTGGGCAAGACGATAATCCCGAGGAACGTTTCGAGGTTTTGGAAAAATGGGCGCGTGAGCGTTTTCCAAATGCCGGAGAGGTTCTTTATCACTGGTCCGGACAGGTCATGCAATCCGTCGATGGCCTTGGGTTTCTCGGCCACAATCCGATGGACCGAGACAACGTTTACGTTATTACAGGCGACTCCGGCAACGGCATGACCAATAGTACGATTGGTGGAATATTAATCACAGACCAAATTATGGGCCGGCAAAATTCTTGGGAAGAGCTCTATAATCCTTCACGAATTTCTTTTAGCTCCACCCGTGAATTCATGAAAGAGAATGCAAACGTAGCGGCCCAATACGTCGAATGGTTGTCCCCAAAGTTTGCGCTTGATTTGCATTCCCTTCCATTAGGAGAAGGTGTGGTGTTTAGACAAGGAATGAAAATGCTTGCGGTCTACAAAGATGGAAACGAAAAATTGGAGTCACATTCCGCGGCATGTCCTCACCTAGGCGGGATTGTTCACTGGAATAATGTCGAAAAATCTTGGGACTGTCCATGCCATGGATCTCGTTTTGACACAAACGGAAAAGTCATTGAAGGACCTGCCTGGTCCGATCTTGAGAAAGCTGATTCTCCCGAAGTTCCAGGTGAAGCAGAAGAATCAATTTCTCAAGATCGCAAAAATGTACCTTTTTATGCCCCCTCTGAAAGTTCTCAGACTAATATCTTTTAGAATTACAAGTGATCATTCACATTCACGATTTAGTACTGATTACATAAAATTTGAGCAAGGGTAATGACAATGGAGGATTATATGGAACCAATTCAAAGAATCAATCACGCAGTTGAGGATATTCAAAGAACAACACTTAAAACACTCGATCATGCAAAGGACCAAGTTGTAAATGCCAGCAAAGAAGCTGCTTACCAAGTTGATAGAACAGCACATAAAAGTCCATGGATCTTTGTCGGTGTTGCCAGTGCATTATCTGGAATAGCAGGTTATTTTCTGGGTCGACGTTTTAAATAGCTAGCTATCGAGAGTTTTCGTCTCGAATTCTGTAACTTCCCCTTCCTCAGTTTTATATCTGATTTGGATTGGTCTGCAGCAAACTTCGCAGTCTTCTATGTACTCTTGGGCGCCAAGATTGGTCTCAATCAAAACCGAGATAGGGGAAGAACAGTATGGACAGTTAAAAAAATATTCTTCAGTAACTCCGTTAGCGAACAATGTCATTCTCGCTCGTTTCAGGGTTAATAAGCACATCAACTCTGCGGTTTTTCGCCCGTCCGACAGGTGTTTTATTGGTGGCCAATGGCTTTTGATAATCGTATCCCACGGCCTTAACCTCAGTGACTTCTCCGGCTCCGTTTGCGAGCAAATAATCACGAACGGCGCGCGCACGATCAACAGATAATTTTTGATTAAGCGATCTACCCCCGACAGAATCTGTGTGGCCTTCAATGGTCACAGAACTCTTTCCAAAGCTCTTTAAAACTTTTTGAACTTTGGCTAGAATCTCAAGACCGGAGGACGTGAGAGTTGCTTCTGAGGCCGGAAATTCTAGGCCCTTAAGACGAATCATGAGCACCTTGCCTTGCTTATACACATCTGCCTCACTCGCAGAGAACTGACGACGTGCTTCTTCATATCGTCTATTAAACTCCTGTTCAGATTCTAAATTCATATTTTTTGCAGCTAAGGTTCTGATCGTATGTTGATTTTGAACCAACTCTTTTTGCTTCTTCGTTAACTGAAAGTCTTTGTCCCTGAGCTGAGCTTGCTTATTGTCTAGTTTTTCTTGCTCACTTTCCATTCGAAGGGCCACCTCTTCAGAGGAAATCTTTTTTTCCGACTTTACAATTCGAGTAATTTTCAAGACATGGTCCGCACTTTTCTGGACCTCAGCGACTCTTGCTTGAATCTGATATACATCGTGACGATTTGTGGTGATCAAGGTATCTAGGTCTTGAACATTTTTTTCCGCAAGCGCCAAGCTTTTCGGTGCATTCTCTTTTGCTCCTTCTTTTATGGCCTGAGCAATTGTAGCGCGAGCTTGACCTAAATTGGCTTGTTTTATTGCCCGCAGTTCTAAGTCAAGATAATCTCGTTGCAATACATTTTTTTTCTCAATCGCATTATCTATCTCGCTTCTCTCGATCTCAGAAGTCACATCTTCAAAACTTTCGTCAGCATGTCGAAAATCCTTAGAATACAAATTACGTGCTCCTGCTATAACAGCTTGTTGGCGCGCTACTATGACCTCTTTGAGATTAACTTGAGAGAGCTTTGCAAACTCGACAGAGCGATTAAAGTAGGCGCGGCCTTCGGCAATAAGGTGCAAGGTAGTTTTTGCATTCTCTTTCTTATCCAAACTTTTTTTTGCCTCTCTTAAAGATTTTTCCGCTCTATTAAAATTATAGGGAGAAAGAATATTGATCTGATTATCATACGCCTCATTTAAATCTTTATCTAACTTTACATATTCATCATTGGGATTTGTGTCTTCGGAAAAATCTTGAATGACAGGTCCGCGACTACAAGCAGTGATACAAAGCGCGATGAATACGAGGAGCGATATACTCTTTACCTTTTTTGTTAATTTCATTTTCTGCCTTTTTTTTATGTCTTCCTTAAAGTCATGTAAGACTACTCCTGCAATAGACCATTTCCGATGAGGGAGTATTGTTATCCAAAGTGATAATCGTCAAGAGTTCTTGGACTGTCTCACAGTGAGTTCGATCACTTCAAGGAACAAGCCCATGTCATTAACGTTGTCTCTATTATTGCCGTAACGTCGAAGTGGGCAATTAAGGGGTCTCATGGTGCCAATTGATTTTCTGTCATTTTTAATCCGACCGTTAGAGTTCACGAAAACTTCATTTGATTTATCCGATGATGCTCTCTCTCCACACGAGATCTTTGGGACTGAACGTTTTGCTGAGCTAGCGCGCACAATGGCCGGAGAATCAAATGCAGTATCAATTAAACAAAGTGAAATAAACCTTCTTGCCGAAGTATCAGATTCCTGTGAAGAACTTCTCAAATCCTATCTTTTTCTCACGAAGCAAAGAGACCGTCATGGACTTACCCCCGCTTCTGAGTGGTTTCTAGACAATTTTTTTATTATTGAAGATCATCTTAGAAGTATTAAACGAGACCTGCCGAAAGATTATTATGACGAATTACCAAAAAACATTCTCGGTAAATATACGGGATATCCTCGCGTCTATGCGATTACTCATTCTATTGTTGCGCATTGTGATTCTCAGCTTGTTTTAGAGACCATAAAGAAATTTGTTTCCACTTTTCAAATCGAGACGCCATTAACCATAGGAGAGCTATGGGCCGTATCCACAACTTTTAAGATTGCCTTAATCAAGCAATTAAAACCTTTAGTAGATCGGATTATTCAGTCGCTTCATGAACGTGAAAAAGCCAATCATCTTGCTGATGAGCTTTTGGAAATTGCGACAAAACCTCAAACTCTTTCACAAGATTTAGTCAAAATCGTCGCTCACTCTATAGGGGATTCAAAAAAATTAAATCGTGGTTTTGCTGTTCAACTGGTTCAACGCCTGCGCGACCAAGATCACAGTATTTCTGCAATACTTAATTGGCTCGAGGAAGGCCTGCAGTCACAAAACTCATGCATTTCTGACCTTATTGGGCAGGAACATTTACGACAGGCCGCCGATCAAGTCACGGTAGGAAACATTATCACTAGCATGCGTCTTCTCTCATCCATTGACTGGCATATTTTTTTAGAAGACGTAAGTTTAGTAGAACCGATTTTAGCCAAAGACCCAATGGGTGCGTACAGCAAGATGGATGAACAAACACGAGATTCATATCGTAAAGTCATTGAACGCATCTCCAAACGAAGTGAAGCAAGCGAAATTGAAATTGTAAAGATGGCCCTCGAGTTTGCATATAAAGAATCAAGTCTTTCCAATAAGGTAATCCGAAAAACTCACATCGGTTACTATCTCGTCGATGAAGGCGTTCTAGCTTTGGAAAAACATTTCCATTATCGTCCACGTATCCAGGAAAGAATTGATCGTTTCATTGAGAGTCATCCAGTTTTTATCTACTTTGGCATACTCGCGTCACTCATGATATTTTTCATGGGGCTTGTTCTGCATTATTTCTTCATCCATAGCTCAAACAAATTCCTTGGTGTTGCAGTTTTCTTTCTTATTCTAAATCCCCTAAGTGAATTTTCTCTAGGTATTTTAAATTATTGCGTGACTCTTTTTCGATTACCAAAACTTCTTCCGCGCATGGAGACTAAAAATGGAATTTCGCAAAATGATAAAACGATGGTGGTCGTTCCCTGCTTTTTAACCAATGCAAGTGTAATTCTCGATCTCATCAATAATCTCGAAGTTAACTATCTTGCCAATCAAGATCCATATATTTATTTTGCGCTCCTTGCTGATCTCCACGATTCAGAAAGGGCAACCAATCCTGAAGATGTTCGTTTTTTAGAACATGTTCATCAGGAGATTGAACGTCTTAATCTCCGCTATGCCGATGTCGGCACCCCGCGCTTTTACGTTTTTCATCGTTCTCGCCTCTTTAATCCTGCCGAACAAAAATGGATGGGCTGGGAGAGAAAGCGAGGAAAGATTTTTGAGTTTAATCAACTTCTTCGTGGCGCGAAAAATACCAGCTATCTTCCCCATAAGGCAGATGATGAATTTCTTTTGCAGATAAAATATGTCATCACCCTGGATGCTGATACCCAAATTCCTTTGCGAAACGCTCAACGCTTAGTTGGAGCAATTACTCATCCATTAAATGCGCCGGTTTACAGTCCTATCGATGAGCGGATTACTGTTGGATATGGAATTATTCAACCTCGCGTTAGTGTCTCGGTACTTTCTGCAACTCAGACACACTTTGCTCACATTTTTTCAGGCAATAATGGTTTAGATACATATACGACAACTGTATCTGATGTGTATCAAGACCTTTTTAAAGAAGGTTCCTATACAGGCAAAGGACTTTATGTTGTTGATGCGTTTCAGATGTCACTCAATGACAGGGTTCCGGAAAATACTGTCTTAAGCCACGACCTTTTTGAAGGTTGCTATGCGCGCGTCGGTGTCGAAACAAATATTGAAGTTATCGATGATTATCCTGCAAATTTTGAAACGTTTGCCAGTCGCCTACATCGCTGGACTAGAGGAGACTGGCAAATCTGCCACTGGTTATTTTCCAAAGTTCCTAATGGCGCAAACATATTAGTTCAAAATAATTTACCACTCATTGCGCGCTGGAAAATCTTTGATAATCTTCGGCGAAGCCTGCTTGCACCTGCATTTCTCACCTTTTTTTTCATAAGCTGGGTTCTTTTACCGGGGTCGATTCTATTATGGACGCTGGCTAATTTATTTATTTTGAGTTTTCCGATTTACGCTCCATCAATAGTTGATCTCAGCAAATGCCATGACATTCCTTTTTGGGAGCATGTAGGAAATTGCCTTCGGGCCGCAAAGGCCCGCCTTGCACAGGTTTTTCTTATGCTCGTTTTTATGCCCGCTCTTGCCGCCAACCAGCTAGATGCAATTTTCAGATCACTTTACCGAATATTTATTTCAAAACGAAAACTCTTAGAATGGGTCACTTTTTCTCAAGTTCAAAGCAGACATAAACAAGGGCTAAACAAGAAAGACCTCGTCCTTGAAGGACCAATATTTTCTATCTCGACGGCGATAATACTCTTGCTGGTAAGACCTGCATCAATCCCCTTTGCATTTCCCTTTTTGATTATCTGGCTCTTGGCGCCCCTTATTTCACATTGGTCCAAGCAAACTTTTGTCAAAAAGCGAAGACCACTTGGAATCACTGAAATAAAAAACTACCGGCGTTATGCTCGCCTTACTTGGCACTTCTTTGAAACGTTTCTAGATCCAAAAGATCATTGGCTAGTGCCTGACAATTTTCAGGAAGACCCCAAACCTGTTTTGGCCCATAGGGCCTCTCCGACAAATATTGGCCTTCAACTACTTTCAACTCTTTCTGCTTATGATTTTGGCTATATCGGCTCAATAGAACTAGTGGATTTGCTGGAAAAAATCTTTCTTACTTTAGGCAAACTTGAAACGATGAATGGGCACTTCTACAACTGGTACGATACTTTGACGTTGCGACCGCTTCATCCCTTATATATCTCGTCAGTAGACAGTGGAAATCTCGCGGGACATTTGATTTGCCTTAAACAGGCCTGCCTTAAATTGTCAAAAGGACCTTTCTTCAATCCAAATTCCAGATCAGGTTTTCAAGATGGTGTTCATGTTTTAATTGATAACATCAGACAATTACAAACAATTCCTAGTCTCCCTCGAAGTGGATCACTAAAACGACTCATTCAAGCTTTGACCGAGATTTTAAAGAAATCAGAGAAAGCAAGCTGGACAGATCTTTTGAATGATTTGAATCAGACAAATATCCTGCTCAATGACCTCATTATTGAAGGAACAGAAGAAATATGTCCGCGCATTCAGCAGTGGATGAATAATGTCGTTGAACAAATTGAATCTTACCAAAAAGATGATAATCCGGATGCTCATGAATTACAAATAAGGTTAGAGAAGCTTGCTTCCATGTGCGATCTTTTTTCCAAACGGATGGATTTCAAATTTCTCTTTGACCCAACAAGGAAGGTTTTCTCTATTGGATTTGATGCCAGTGAACAAAGACTAGATAATTCTTTTTATGACCTTCTGGCCTCGGAATCGAGACTTACGAGTTATTTTTCAATTTTAAAAGGAGATGTCACAGCAGAGCACTGGTTCAGACTTGGTCGACAATTAACCAAAGTAACAGATGGAAAGGCGCTTATCTCTTGGAGTGCCACAATGTTTGAGTATCTGATGCCCCTTTTGGTGATGCGCACATATAAGGATACTCTCTTAGATTTGACATACGAATCAGTTGTTCGCCGTCAAATAGAATATGGCCATCAACGCCAAGTTCCGTGGGGGATTTCAGAGGCGGGATATAATGCCAGAGACCTTCATTATAATTATCAGTACGGTGCTTTTGGAGTTCCAGGACTCGGATTAAAACGCGGACTTCGTGATGATCTGGTAATTTCGCCTTATTCTACCATGCTAGCATCTATGATCCTTCCTTGGGAGGCATTAGCAAATCTTACTTTGCTGGAAAGAAATGATGTTTTAGGCAAATATGGTTTTTACGAATCTGTTGATTACACAAGCGAACGCGTTCCTAATAAGCAACGATTTGTCGTTCTTCATTCGTATATGGCACATCATCAGGGAATGTCTCTGGTTTCTATCAATAACTTATTACATGATTCAATCATGCAGCAAAGGTTTCATGCCGACCCACGCGTGCAAGCAAATGCACTTTTACTGCAAGAAAGAATTCCTCTTGCCACTCATATTATTAAACCGCGTGCTGAAGATGCGCATTTTGAAAGCATTATTCATCCGAGCGAACATTTTCACGCAAGGGTTTATACCGAGATGGGAGTATCATCCCCACGAACGCAAATTATTTCTAATGGCACATATTCCGTCATTGCAACTGCAGCCGGTTCTGGTTTTTCCAAATGCGAAAATCTTATGATTAGT
>JAHFAA010000575.1 GCA_023250775.1 Bdellovibrionales bacterium | reverse complement strand
TAGCGATTATAGCAATCAGCTTCCACTTTTTTGATGATCAATTAAAATTTAGGATTTATTTGTTAAAGAACCTACCTAAAATCGCAATGCATCCCGATTTGGAACCTGGAACCTCTTTCATACAGGAAATTCGGCAACCTGGTAATCTTTGGAAAATATTACACGATTGTAAACGAACCAGTGCATGATATAATTGTCCATATGAAATTGTTGATCCTACTGACAGACTGGTACCAACAAAACTCTGGGGCGTTATGAAAATAATTATTTTTTTATTTTTTATTATTTTCACCAAGATTGCCGTCGCACAAAGCAGACCTTGCAGCGGACAGCATGGAAGTCGCCACCCTAATGGCGGGGGATTTGTCTCTGCGACTGCCAGAGTTAGTCCCACGGCCTATGTGAGTGCATCTGCCTCAGTTTGTGATACTGCCACTGTCTCTGGCTTTGCCAGGATTGCCGATATGGCCATTGTATCTGGGGCTGCGTCGGTTGCAGAAAATGCCAGTCTTTCTGGTCACGCTCGTGTATACGGTCATGCCAGTGTCTTTGGTCTGGCAGCCGTTTCTGATTATGTTCGTGTTTTTGATAGTGCCACCGTTTCTGGTAATACCAACCTCTCTGACCATGCAGTGGTTTTTGGCCATGCTCACTTCTTTGGTGATTCAAGCGCTTCTGGCCATGTCAGGATTTGCGGAGGCGATATTTTTAGTCAGGACATTACAACTGATCTATGTACACACAAAGACTTTGGGTCTCAATCATCACTTCCCCCTGCCGGTGTCTCCGATGAAAGAAGAGATAACTCGATACCTTCTTCTAAGAATCAGCAGATAATCGGCCATGGAAGAATTGGTGATGACGTAATTTCTCGATAGTGAAATAGTTGCGTGTTCCAGAATGTTATAGGGGAGAAAATGTGTGCTCAATCCGTCCTTACCTTATTCCACGCCAAGCAATACAGCAAGGGTGACGTATTCAGCATTCAAAACTGCGTGGGATGCAATTCAAGATTGGATGAAGCTTTCAGGGCCCGTTAGAGTATAGTTGCCGTAAGAAAAAGTGCCATAATGTCTTTTAGTTATTTTTTCAATGTAGGTAAATCATTGTAAATGTCCTATGGCATGGTGGACTTTCTATATGGCCACGTAATGCCTGTGCAGATTGAGTATCTTTTTATTCTCCCTCTATGAAAATAATACAGCGAATCTACAAACTCAAAATCCAATGTGATATAGCCGCGCAGGGAGTTCCTTTTAATTAATTCTAGTATTACTTCGTTGCTCGGAGGAGGGTGAAATTTATGAAAAAAAATGCAATTAAAGTATTTGTTGTGTCAGCGACAACTACAATAATGATGCCTTTACAGGCGCATGCAGCTCCGCCGGAACTCACTGACTTCATAAAATATTCTAACGGTGTCATCCAACGTTTTAACCATACCGAAGCGACTCAATACTGCACGATGCATAGCTCGCGCCTTCCTTCAGCACGTGATCTCGCATTGCTCTCAATCTCACGAGGGGCGCAGGGAATCCGCGAAACAGCATTCCCTGGGGGCGACACCTTGGATCCCGCTGTCCAGTCCGAGATTTTGGAAATGAAAGCTGCGGGGTATTCACCCGTTTATGGATTAAAGCAAGCGGTTGGTGGACCCAAGCCTTTTGTCGATTTTTATTTCAATCCATCAGGATACCAAAGGTCCCTTTTTGATTCATCTGATGTCGGAATTTGGTCGTCAAGCCCTGGAGGGGGCCAACCATTCTATGCCTATTTCAATTATTTAAATGGTGTCACGGGATCGATCAACGAAAGACATGAAAATGGAAGATGGGGGTATAACGATGTTGAAAATTACAACATCACCTCTGTCCGATGCATGCAATCCGGGTTTTCGGCGGAACCACTTCCAACTCCGATGCAAACTTATCCGTATTTAAGTAGGGCCCTTCGCGACGCCGAAGAAAATGTCGTTGAAGTAACACGCGAGGATGCCCAAATACTTTGTAAATCGCAAGGAGGCCACTTACCAAGCGCTCTGGAGCTAGCGCAATTAATCAACCCGCGTGGCCTAAAACAAACACGAGATGAAATCAACAAAATTGCTCCTTACGGTGAAGAGGCCTTCTATTACGATTACACGACCTATCAATGCCCTCCCGAGAGTGAAAGTAATGCGATCTTCTGGACCACTTCGCGTTTGGAACCTGGGTTTTGTGGTCCTGGATATCTATTTATTGGCACCA
>JAHFAA010000574.1 GCA_023250775.1 Bdellovibrionales bacterium | reverse complement strand
TCCCCTCTTTGATCACCTGGGACGCGCCATTTTAGAAATGGACAGTCTCCAATCGACTTTTACCTGGGCCTATAATCTCCCGATTGTCCCCTTCACAAAATTTTATAATTCAGTGGTCATGGGTGCCGGAGTTTTGTCCATTCTGCTTTTTCCAGTCATTTTTATTTTAAGTCGCATCCTCATTCAAAAATATCGCGAACACATCGTGGCAAAATTTAAAGAAACAAAACTTTGGAAGGCGCTGAAGGCGACCTTCCTCATTCAATGGTATGAAAAATATGACCGACTCTACTAATCTTCCCCCGCTCCCTGCCTCCGACGCGCCAAACGCAAAAAAGGCCAAGAAGGAAAAAAAAGTTAAAGGGCCACAAGGTCCCATTCGCACTGGCGTGGTGATTCCCTTACTCATCATCGGAATTGGAAGTTTTTTGTATTTTAAGTTGTTTTTTGACGCCAATCTTCGATGGGCCATGGAATTTGCCGGTACAAAAATAAATGGCGCCGAAGTTGATATTGCCAACTTCCATTCCAGCTTCTTAGGTGGCAGTTTTGAACTCTCAGGTTTGGAAGTCACTGATAAAGAAAATCCTTCGACCAATATTTTAGAAATAAGAACCATCGCCTCAAAACTTTTATGGGATGGCCTCTTGCGCGGCAAATTTGTCATCGACAATTTTGCCATCAAAGGAATCTCCTGGCAGGCACCCCGCAAACATCCCGGGAAAGTCCTTCCCGTTGAACCTGAAAAACCAGTCGATAATACTCCTTCCGCCGCAGGCAAGCTGGCAGGAGAGGCCAAGTCCGCGGCGCTTGAGCAGGCAAAAAAAGAATTTAACGGAAATGCCCTCGGTGATCTGGCGGCGATCTTAGAAGGTGGCGATACCAAAGAACAAATTGCCGACATTCGCGACACCTTGGAGTCTGAAAAATATATCGACTCATTGCAACAGGAACTTTCCACCAAGCAAAAAGTCTGGGAAGAAAAAATCAAAGCACTTCCGAATAAGGAAGAATTTGATCGCATTACGGAAAAAATAAAAAATACCAAACTTGACAGCAATCCGTTAGTCGCCGCAAAACAGCTCAAAGAATTCAAAGACGATTTCAACAAACTTACAGAAACGGTGAAGACCGTCAAAGAAGGCGGCAAAGAGATCACCACCAGTATCAAAACTCTCGAAACTTCCTTTAAAAAGATTGATGAACTCGTGGCAGAGGATTTAAAAAATCTACAAACGCGTTTTAAAATTCCTACCTTGGATACGAAAAATTTGGCGCAAGGTTTGTTTGGTCCCTATATCGTTTCCAAGTTGGGCAGTTCAAAAAAATATATCGACATGGCCCGAGAGTATCTCCCGCCTAAAAAAACAGCGGCAGAAAAGGCCAAAGAAAAGGCCAAGGATGAATTGGATAGGCCCAAACCTCGACCGCGCGCTCGTGGGGTCGACTATCGTTTCCCCAAAAAAGGTGCCTATCCTCTGGTCTGGCTTAAAAATATCGAAATCAGCTCAGAGGCACCCAAGGGTGTTGTCGGAGGCACTCAAGGCAATTTAAAAGGTAGAGGAACCAACTTTACCACTGACCCACAAATCACAGGCAAACCCATGGTTCTGAATCTTGCAGGTGATTTTCCCGGAGAACAAATTTCTGGCGTGGCCTTCAATGCCTCCTTGAACCACCAGCTTCCTGTTCCCAATGAGGAGATCACCATCGCGGTGGGCGACTATCCCGTCAACGAATTTGCTCTCTCAAAAAGTGACAAATTGAAGTTTGGCCTGGCCAAGGCCCATGGAATGGCCGGCATCCAAATTAAACACAGCGAAGAAATGATTCTTATGACGGTCAACAATCGCTTTCGCCAAATTGATTACATGGTCGAAGCGCAAAATAAAAAAGTTACCGAAATCCTCGATTCACTGCTCAAGGGCATTCCCGAAATCACTCTTGATGCTACCGCGCGCGGCACTTGGTCCAACCTCAGTTGGGATTTTAAATCAAACTTAGGTGACGAATTGTCCAATGGGCTCAAGCGCGAAATCAATGCACGAGTGGGAGCGGCCAAAGATCAGCTCAAGAAAAAACTTGATGAAAAGATTGGACCGAAACGCAAAATGATTGAAGACAAATATGCGCAAATCAAAAATAAGATGAACTCTCTTGTGGGCGATCGCGAAAAATCCATTGATGATGCCAAGAAAAATGCTCAGACTGCCATGGATGACAAAGTGAAGTCCAGCACTGGCGGTGGC
>JAHFAA010000573.1 GCA_023250775.1 Bdellovibrionales bacterium | reverse complement strand
GGGTTAAGAAGAGCGGGATCTTCAATTTTTATTTTCTTAAGCTGATTTAATAGTTCAGGAGCGAGGCTTTTAGTTTGCGCCGCAAGATTGCTTTTTAATTGTTCAACAGTATCCACACCGATCAAAACTCTATCAATGAGAGGATGATTGAGTGCAAAGGCAAGGGCCAAGTCAGTCGTCGAGAGATTGTGGTTTTGCGCCAGAGTTTGAACTTGTTGTACAGGAGCTGCCATGGCCTTGAGTTTTCCTGTAAATTTTTCCTGCTTCATAAAAAATAGGCCTTGCAAAAAGGCCGATCTTGCATAAAGCAATTTATTATTTTTCTTGGCCGTTTCCATGAGCCGCAATTTGCTTTCGCGAGAATCAAAAAGATTGAAGGGAAGCTGAATCACGTCAACATAAGGACTATGGGCGGCAATGGACAATTCTTCTTCTGTGTAAATTGAAACGCCCAACTTTTGCATGAGACCTTGCGACTTCAAGGTCTTTACTTCGTCAAAATGTTGAAAGGTTTTAAAATCTTCGAATTTATGAAAGTAGTACCCCAAAAGTGCGGGGGTGCCGAGACGCTGGAGTGAATTTTGAAGATGCTGGGTGATGGTGGAAGAGGCCTCAAGAGTAAATTTACTCATTAGCTGAAATTTCTGGCCCCTGACCTCAAAATATTCCGCCAAACGTTCTTGAGCCGTCCCATAGGCATCGGCAGTGTCGAGTTCGCGAATCCCGGCCTCATAAGCATGATCCAGGATCTTGAAGAGCTGTTCTTTACTTGGCGCACCTGTGGCATTGTTGATGCCATAGTTAAGTCCGAACTGTACTGTTCCAAGCACCAGCTTCATGGTTTAACTTCGGTAAAATGATTTGATGGAATCGACAATCAATTGCATTTCTTCATCTTTCAAAGTGGCATACATGGGAAGCGCCAGGGCCGATTCGTAATATTTATTGGTTTCAGGCAAAACATCATTCCAATTGTGAATTTTTCGATAGTACGGCTGCTGATGAACAGGGATATATAACACTTGAGAGAAAATATTGCGCTCTCGCAGGTAATCATAGAGAGCTTTGCGATTAGTGGCACGACAAACATAGAGGTGATAAGAATTTTCAAAACGAGGATTGGTTTCCGCCAGGAAGAAATTCTTAAGACCCTTGAGCTCAGTGTTGTAAAACTTTGCAATCTCTTTTCGCCGGGCCAAAAAAGTATCAATTTTTTTTAATTGTGAGCAGGCCAAGGCACAGTTGATATCTGAGAGACGATAATTATAACCCAAATCTTGCATCTCATAATACCAGCCGCCATGAGATTCTTGAGTAAATAAAGCGCTATCCTTAGTAATGCCGTGTGAGCGAAGCAGCGCCATCTTATCAAATAACTCTTTACGATTTGTGGTGATCAGCCCCCCTTCACCCGAGGTGATGTGTTTAACAGGGTGAAAAGAAAAGACGGAAACATCAGCGAATTTACAATTTCCGGTTTTTTGCCAAACTCCCTTCGAGTCCTGGAAGCGAGCGCCAAGGGCGTGACAAGCGTCTTCAATAATCCACAATCCGAACTTGTGAGTGATTTTCGCCAGACGTTCTAGATCAATTGGGCATCCGCCGAAATCAACCACGATTACGCCTTTGAATTCACCTGGTTTTGAGCGGGCCAATTTTTCTTCAAGTTTGCCAAGATCCATCAAGTAGGTTTTGGGATCGATATCGACAAAGTCAATTTGTCCTTTTTCGTAGAGAACCGAGTTGGCGGTTGCCACAAAAGTATTGGAGGTAGTTAAAACTTTTTCGCCGGGCTTAAGTCCCAAAGCCTTTACGGCGAGGTGAAGACCGGCAGTTCCACTGGAAACCGCAAGTCCGTAGGATGCATCAACATACGATGAAAAGAGTGCTTCAAACTCGGTAACTTTTGAACCTTGAGTGAGATGAGATGAGCGCAGAACTTTGACAACGGCTTCAATATCATCTTCGTCGACAAATTGTTTAGCGTAAGGAATAGGTTCCATTTAGACCTCGTGGACGTGCTGTTTGATAAGGCTACGAAGTTCTTCACAGGTATGCCACTCAGTATTTTTATCTGAGCTATATTGAAAACCTTTCTCGACATATTTGGCATTAAATTCGGCGAGAAATTCTTTGATACTCCAAGAGGGAGTTCCTGGCAGAATGACGTAATACTTTCCGCAATCCACTGTGTTGAGGGAGTCGCTGGAAGTAATCATTTCTTCATGCAGTTTTTCACCTGGCCGAATG
>JAHFAA010000166.1 GCA_023250775.1 Bdellovibrionales bacterium | reverse complement strand
CTTGTATGAAGGCCCCATGGTTCTGGCCGAGATGATAAGAACCCACATCAGAAACAGTGGGAAATCAGTGGCAAGTTACCTGGAAGGAATTCAAAAAGTCGCCGATGTCGTTCGCAACATTGCCACAACAGGGAGCAATACCGCCAGCGATGGCAATTCTTTGTCGGATGCAGCTGAACTCATTTATCCCTCCGGGGTAGCTGCCACTGTGGCCGCGCATGTTGGCTTTATGGGAGGGATTGGGGGCAACTGTGATAAAGCTCCTATGGCAAGTAAATTTGCCTATTTTTTTCAAGGAGACAACGACAGCCCAGTGTGCGGAATCACCCCTATTGGCAAAAATTTTGAGGACTATTTTACCAAAGTGGCCTCCGTAAATCAGGGCGACAGATTGCTCTCATCCACCTTTTCGCTTCCAGACGGTGGTATTGATAACACCCCTACCGGAACACCAGGGAAGTTTATGACCGGTTTTATGCCAGGCTCGAGACAAGGGGTTAATGACAGCTCGATAGAAATAAAACACCCTTTTACCGGCAATCTAGAAAGTATCGCCAAGAGAAATTACTATTCCGTAAAATTTGTCGCGATCAGCAACTTAAAATCAGACTCGGGCTACTTCAATTCAAGTTTTTCTGCCTATCTGGAAAATAGTGGCTCCCTTGGATCTGTCGGCGGAGGTGGCAGCCAAATCTATGGTTCTGATGGGCCAGAGAAAATGAACTACCTTGACGTATCGCAGCTTTCCCTCTTTGGTCCAAATTTAAATTATTAATCATAGAGTAACCGTAAACAAGGCCTCTTGTATCCGCTAGTGTGCCAGCGTATAATCTCGCGCAGATTCTTCAACCGTCATTTTTAATCGACTTTAATCACAAGGATTATGAATTATGGCCGCAAAAAGTAAAAAGCCCGCTCCTTCAAAAATGGCAAAATCCAAGGCCCCTAAAAAAGAGGTCAAGAAGGAATTAAAAAAAGTCAGCAAAAAAGAAATCAAGGTCCAGCCAAAAAAAGTAGTCGCCCCTAAAATGGCTAAGGCCAGCGGAAGCAAGAAGATCGAAACCAAAAAGGTTCCCACCAAAGAAATTAAAACTAAAGCAAACGGCAAACTCGACGCAAAAAAATTGAAGACCGCCCCCACGACTGATGCAAAAAAAGTCGATGCCAAAACTGCCAAACCAGCCGCCAACACCAAAAAAACAAAAGTTGTGGCACGAGCAGAGGCGATTAAAAAATATAAGGCGCAAAAAGGTAAAGGCGATAACGAAGATGATTTACTGGAAGAAAGTCTAGAAGGCGATGAAGAAAATGCCGATGATATTTATGAGAAGGATTTTGCGGACAAAGAACTCGATGACTTTGAACACCTTGGAGATGAGGGAACAGAGGAAGTTATTGAAGAAGTAGAAGAAGACGAGGAAGGTAATTTTGGTTCTAAACGTCGAGAAGCCAACCGTCAGCTGGAAGAATATAATCCTGATGAAGACCATGAAGAAACGCCTGATACCCAACATACTTATGGTTGGGGCTACTCTGATACTTTTGATAAGCCAGACGAGGTAGAAGAAAGCAAGGATGATGAACTCGATGAAGACGAGCTGTATGCTCGCGGAGTCGGCGAAGAGGAAGCGTAATTAAAAAATAATCCGACTTTTCGGCCCAAAACAGTGCTTCGGCACTGTTTTGTTTTTTTGGGTGTGTATGGAAATTCGCGACCCCGTTCATGGCAATATCAATATTCTAGACCAAGAAGTTCCCATCATCCGAGCGGATTTTTTTCAACGTTTGCGTAACATTAAGCAACTGGGTCTCTCCGAGTACATTTTCCCAGGCGCAACCCACACGCGCTTTCTTCACTCTATTGGCGTTATGTCGATTGGAGGGCGGGCGTTTGATAAAATGTTTGCGCAAGTGAGTAGCAGTCCCTCCTCTGTTCAACGCTTAAAAGAAACTTTTAAATTGGCATGCCTGCTCCACGATGTTGGTCATGCTCCTTTGAGTCACTCCACGGAAAGTGTCATGCCGCAAGTTTCTGCCCTTAAAATTCCTCAAGAGTTTTTGTATGAGCAAGATCTGATTACCGATCGGCAAGCGACCCATGAGGATTATACAATCAAAAGTATCGCGGACAGCTCTCTGGCCATTTCCTTCAAACAAGTTGAAGAAGTTTTTGGGGTCGACCGTCGCTGCGTGGCCGATTTAATTGTCGGACACACCACCAGACCAAACTATTTTACCCTCGAAGGAATTAATTATTTCCCTCTGCTCCATCAACTTATCAGCAGCGAACTAGATTGTGATCGAATGGATTATCTTTTGCGTGACAGCTACTTTTGTGGCGTTAGCTACGGTAATTTTGATCTTGATTGGCTGCTCGACAATTTGGAAACATGTATTGAGAAAAATTGTGCCTATCTGGGAATTTCAGAGAGGGCCGTCGTGACTTTTGATGACTTCTTATTGAGCCGCTACCACATGTTTGTCATGGTGTATTTCCATTATCGTTCGGTTTGTTTGGAGCAGCTTCTGCTTAAATATTTCAAGGCCTCTCCAGGCGAGTACGCCATCCCCTCGGATATTGAAAAATACGTTGAACATGACGATCATTATTTGATGAAAATATTACGCAACAGCAAAAATCCACACGCTATGGCCATTGTCAAAAATCATATTCCGGCAAAAATTTATGAATCCTTTAATGATTCACAACTGGCAACGCTGGAGAAAATTCAACTGTATCTAGCGAAAGAGAATATCGACTTTATTCGCTGTTCCTCTACCGGCCGCCTCTCTAAGTATTATAGTGAGGCGCAATTGCAAAAACAGTTTAAGATGAAAGTCGTAAGAAAAACTGCCGGGCAAAAAGCTAAAACTTATTTTAATATTGAAGATGCGACTGATCTCTTTCAAAAGTTCAGCAAATCGCATGCTGTAAATCGCCTTCACTGCAATATTGATCAATTACCCGTCGCATTACAAACAACCATTCTGCAAATGACTTGTTCATAGTAAGATAGTCAAAATACTTATGAAAAAAATTACCTATTACTTAATCTTGGTTTTGATCTTTTTAGGACTGTCGAATAGTCTTGCGCCGATTCAGCAAAATACCCCTTACGTGCAAAGTGAACAGGTCTTGCCTGGAATGTTTCCAGGCGCGCCGCTCTCACTTATTTTAGTTGATACTTTTTACACCGGTGTGTTTATTAAAACGTATTACCTAAAACTGCTGGTCTTCCACGGTTTTAAAAGATCCGATATCTATGTCGTTCGCACCCCAAAAGAGTACTGGAAAACAACACAAAACTATTTTGGGATGGCCCTTTTCCAAAGAGGTGAACTTCGGAATAGTGAAAATTTAACTCCCTCACCACCAGGCTCCCTGTTTATTGGCGATCCCTCATTTGGGGGTTGGGAAATCATGGCCGATGGTCAGAAAGTCTGGACCTTTTTCCGCGCTTACCGAACCTTCCCCGATGAACTGGGATGGGGGCAGTGGCGCCCCACTTTTGACTTTTACACGAAAATGAAAAGTTACCTTGATAATGACATGCCCTTTTTTGGGCCAGCGCATGAGTTTGGCCAGAATGGAACAATAAGCCCGACAAGTTGGCCGGAACATATCTCAGCGGCGAAATATCAAAAAACGACAATTTCAGAATATTCTAAGAAATTTTATGCCTTGCCATCGTGGAGTAAGTCCTTATGAACGAGCTTTTCGACAAACTCATCATACGAATCGTCTTCGTTATTTTGGTTTGCTTAACTCTTATCCTATACAAGTATCTCCACATTATTTTTTATCCATCTGCTCGCAAGCAACTTTTCAGAAGTTTTTATCCTTCTAAAAATCCCGCCGATACGCTTCACCTTTTTTCCCGCATTCTAGGTGTGGGAATCATTTTATCGAATTTTCATTTTTACCTTGGCAATGGTCTCGGGATGGCCATTTATGACCTTCTCTTGTCTACAACAGTGGTCTTCATCCTCTACCTCAGTTCTCTCTACGTGCTGGAGTCTATTGTTCTTGGCTCGTATGAATATGCCGATGAAGTGTTAAAACGAAAAAATTTGGCCTATGGAATTACTTGCTTTGCCAACTCTCTCGCCATGGCATTCCTGGCCAAAACGATCTTAAGTATTAGTAGAGATTCACTGGTCATGCTTGCTATCCTGTGGCTATTTGCCATGGTTGTTACCGGGATCGCCATGAAAGGTTTTGATTTAGTCTCAAAGCTTTCCTTTCATAAATTGATGCCCAAAAAAAACCTGGCAGTCGCATTTTCCTACACTGGTTTCATTTGGGGCTGGTCACTCCTAATCACCAATGCTCTTGAGCACGATTTGGTTGAGATCAAAAGCTATTCTATCCATTTTTTGCTCAAAATAATTTTGTCGGCCATTGTTTTTCCTCTCTTTAAAAATGGCCTCTCACTTATTTATCAACTCAAGGATGAGCCAGTGACAGGTGCAAGTCCCGGGATTGCCTCGGCCATCTCGACTGAAACGGTCTATTCTGAAGGCCCTCTGATTGGTGTTGGTCTTTACGAAGGGATTTTGTTTTTTACCTCTGCCTTTTTGACAGGGATGATCACCGCGAGTATCGATTTTGGCAGCTTTTACCCAGTCTTTTAACTCCCCGCATACGTCCCTACAATAGAATAGTCACCGGCTTGTGGCCCAACGGCCATGCCAGGAGATTTGTTCATGGATTTAAAAGTTTTTCAGATGTTGGATTTAATCAGTGCTCGATTGGGCAACATTGAAAAAAATATTTCTCGTATTGATGAAAAATTGGATTTTTCCATCGCCCTTCAGCGCAACCACTTGATCCGTGTAAAAAATGGTGAAGAGGTTGATGACAATATGATTCTATACGGAAAACCTTATAACGATTTATCTCCTGCAAAGGCCTACGAAATTTTTCAAAATCAGGATATGGACTTTATTGTGGTGGATGTTTGTGGTGCTGATTATAAACCACCAAAGCGTCTGGAAGGATCAATCCACATTCCGTTTGAGGCCTTAGAGAAAAGAGCGACAGAAATTCCCAGCCGGATAACTCCCGTATTGGTTATTTCAGAAGATGGCCTCAATTCCATTCTGGCCTGTGAGCTGCTCATTAAAAAAGGCTTTTTTAACATCAACAATATTAGCGGCGGGCATCAGTATTGGCCTGGGCATCAAAAAAAAGACACAACTTTCATTAAGTCGGCTTAACCTTCTGGTAAAATTTTTGTAGCTGGTGTTCGATTCGTTCCAACTCTACCAACCCTACCGTATCAACGTAGTTTTTTTCTATCACTTCCATGCATTGACCGAGAGAGAATTTGAACTTCTCACCGTATTCGGTCAAAAACACATTTTGCTCACGCCGATCCTGGGGATTTTGTTTGCGCAAAATATAGCCACGTTTTTCTAACTCATTAAGGTGGCTGGTCATAGTCTGTTTTTTCAAACCCAGGGCCTCGCCAACGATGCGAATACTTGGCCCTTCATTTTCACTGATAAATTTTAAAACTTCTAAAAAAGAAGGACGCAAATCTGTGAAGCCCTTGGATTCCAATAACGCCAGCAACTTCTGGGAATAGACCCGATAAATCTTTTTCAGTAATCCGCCAATGCTGGCCACATTTTTCACATTGCAACTCTTGTTAAAAAACGCTTAATCTGACATTGAGACTAATTATGGCAGGGCCGAAACAAGAGGTCAAGGCCGGAGGGATTTCTAGTGATGAAGAGGTATCCAGGAGGCGGTATTGAGCGGTCTGGTGAGTTCTTCTGGATAATCGGCAGGACTTTTCGCTGATCCTTGGATCTCTTTTGCAGAATTTATGAATGACTCGCTCGCCCCTCCTACCCACAATTCCATTCTCACATCACAGAACACCCTGCCGCTCAAAGGTGCTGTTCCTTCCAAACGACATTCTCCCGCCATAAGACTTCGGAAAGAAAGTATCAAAAAAAGAAACAAGGCGAGTGTCAAATTTTTAGACAGTTGGGACATGTGAAATCCTTTAGTTGGCCACGGTTAACTGCATTTTAAGCAATGAAGTTGCAGGCCCGGGGCCAGTCCCTAGAACAGATTGCGAGCATTCGAAATGGAGGTCACGATTCCACAGGCGACACCAAAAGTGAGCAAGCTTGAACCACCATAGGAAACGTAGGGCAAAGGTAGCCCTACAATGGGCAAGATGCCCATCACCATCCCCATATTTACAAACGTGTGCCAAAAGAGAATGGACATAAGGCCGACCGCCACCACTGATTCAAAGATGCGAGTGACATTTGAGGCCAACCAAAGAAAGCGATAAAACAAAATCATATAGAGCGAAATCAAGAGCAGGGCCCCGAAAAAACCATGCTCCTCATTAAAAACAGAAAAAGCAAAATCGGTATGATTTTCCGGAAGATAGTTAAAGGATGCTTGCGAAGATTTTTTGAAACCCTTGCCAAAAAACTGACCTGAACCAATGGCAATCTTGGATTGAATGGCATTATATCCAGATCCCTTAACATCTGTTTCTGGATCAAGAAAAGTTGTGATGCGTTTTTTCTGATAATCTTTCAAGGCAAACTTGTACATCGCTCCAGCCGAGAGAAGACCAATGATGGTCAAAATCATCAACGTTTTCATTTTCAGTTTTCGATAAAAGCAGACAGAGAAACACACCAACATGATCAGCATCCCGGTCCCCAAATCAGGCTGGGCGATGATGAGAAGTCCCGGCACAAACGCAAAGAGAGAGGGAATGATGAGATCCTTGAGTCCTAGCTCACGATCAGGATTTTCCTTGGCAAAAAAACGGGCCAAGGCCAAAACCATAAAAATTTTCATAAACTCTGACGGCTGGAATTTTAAAACCCCGAAAGCAAGCCAACGTCTGGCCCCCATCCCCATCTGTCCCATGACTAAAGTTAAGACGAGCAACAAAATATTTCCCAGATAAAAAAAGTAGGCCGCACGATAAAAGTTTTTTGGCTGAATAAAGCTAATAGAAATTCCCACGACAAGTGATAAAATGTACCATCCGATCTGGGCCTTAAATAAAGTATTAAGTTCAACTTGCTCTGTGGCATGGGTGGCTGAATACAAATTAATGACACCGATAAGAAAAATTACCGTACTGATACCGAAAAAACTAAAATCGTAGCGGCGAAGAGAACTTAAAAGTCTGCTGATATTCATATTTTAATTCCTACTCATCTTCATCGGATAAGCTCTTCGCTTGTTTGACCTTGGAGCTTGCTTTGGCCCCCATGACCTTTTCGCTGATCATAATTTGGTGACGAAGATCGGGATAATATTTCTCTAAGTAAGTCGTAATAATATCCCTCGCCACAGGAGCGGCGGCAGTCCCTCCATGACATCCATGCTCAACGATCACGGCCACGGCGATTTTAGGATCATCATGGGGGGCGAAGGCGGCAAAAAGAGCATGGTGGCGCATATTATATTCGCGATCTTCACATTTTGCGTAAATCTTTTCTGCTGAAATTCTCGCCACCTGAGTTGTCCCGGTTTTTCCCGCCATCTGAATTCCCTGTCCACGATACCAATAGGCCGTTCCCGCAGGCGAATTGACCACCTGAAAGAGGGCCTTTCTCACCTTCGTAAACGTTTCGGGATGAATATCCATTTTGGTAACTAATTCAGGTTTTCCTCTCTTCACGATTTCCCCAGAATTGGAGAACATTTCTTTAATCACGTAGGGGCGAAAAAGTTTTCCACCATTCGCAATTGCAGAATAGAGCATGGCGAGTTGTAA
>JAHFAA010000572.1:1057-2253 GCA_023250775.1 Bdellovibrionales bacterium | reverse complement strand
CGAGGTTTAGATAGGATTTAGAAGGAAAATAGATTTGTTTCGTGGGAGGGTTGCCCGATTTCATCTAACGTCCCGCTGGCCTTGTCACCGGACCTTCCATGGCCTCATTCTCTATGCTTCAAATCAAAGGCCAACGTGGGCGCATTTTAATTCCTTTAAATTCAATCAAGTATCGTGCGCGACGAGACTTAAGTTTGACCGCTATGCATGGCCCTAGTAGCATTATGGCTACTAGAGCAATTTTTTCCCTATATGCAAAAACTCCGCGAAATTCATTTAGACAGCGCAAAATCAGGAAAAACTTTAAAAGAACGCGGTCAGATTTCCATGTTTTTAGGGGTGTCCCTGATCGTGGTTATTTGTCTCCTGGCCTTCATCATTAATGTCGGGCTGTTCGTGCGCGCCAAGATTAACCTGCAAAATGCCGTTGATGCCGCCGCCTATGCCGGTGCCGCCACTCAGGCGCGTCTCTTAACTCAAATTGCCTATGTGAATTGGGAAATGCATAGCAATTTCAAAGAATGGCTTTTTAAATACTACGTGTTGGGACAGTTGGGAAATCCTCTTGTTCTCGATGAAGGTGCAGGCGGAGCGAGCGCTTTTGCCACTCACTTTCGCACCCCCTCCTTTGAAACAATCCCGGGTGGTGTTGGCTACCAGGCCGAAGCTTACGATCCATATAACATTCCCACTATCTGTATTCACCCGGGAAGTACCACCAATATTTGTGCCAGGGCCAACGTTCCAGGTATCCCGCGTTTCAATACTGTTGGCCTTCCTGCCATCAGCGAAAAAACGGAAGAGTTTTTAAATACCGTGGTGGCCGAAAAGGCCAAAGACTGTTCAAGGCGAACGGACCTCAATTTTGGCACAGGAATGATTTGGACCTACGGCCCAGGTGGCGGTTCAGGTGGAGTCGTCAATCAAGGTTTTGAAATCGCCGCTGATCGTCCTGGTGTCTGGCCCAAGGCCATGGAACTTGCCTTTCGAGTCCGCAATCTCGAAATGATTTTGAACCGGCCACCGGTTGAATCAATCTGCTATAATGGATGCCAAGGTGTTCCTGGGGCCTCACTGGAGGAAGGCACTCCCTTAAATGAACGACCTCTCAAGGCCTTTCGATCGGCATGGCGAAATTTGGATGGTGGAGACGATGTAGGTCACCATGATTTAAAAAATAGTTTTAAACTGTTCGA
>JAHFAA010000572.1:0-1047 GCA_023250775.1 Bdellovibrionales bacterium | reverse complement strand
CACTCAGTGGCTATCTGATTGCGCCAGGATACTCCTATACCGTGCCTGGCATCCAAAAACCCACGGCCTTAACAAAATATTACGTCGATCTCCAACTGGTCCCAGTCAATTACGCCCTTTTCTTCACGGCGTTCATCGCAGCCAAGGGTAGCATTGTCGAGGTTACATCTGAGGGTGATTGTATTGGCTCCAAAACGGCCATTCCCGTGCCAGGACTTCCGACGGGCTTTGTGAAAAATCCCAGAATAATTACTTACTATGCAGTCAAAGGAGAGGCGAAATATATCGGGCTATTCTATCCTTTTGATAAAGACCAGGGCATTACACTGACGGCCTATGCCGCCGCAAAACCTATGGGTGGTAGAATCGGTCCGCGTTTCTTTAAAACTGATGTCCAACAGGTCATGCCAAGAAGTGATTCGGCATCAAGATCAGCGGCATACACCATTGGCGTGGCAGCTCCCTCCGTCTGGGCCAAGGGCCAGCCCATTCCTGCATCCTCATCATTTTATGTGGGTAACTCTTCTGATGTCGTAGGTGGTATTCCCGATGCAGGTGCCCCAACAGGCGCCAAATTTTCTCTGCCAAACCTGATCTATACTTATACCAATGAAACAGCCATGGCCGTGCATGAAAAGGCAGGACAAAATCTAGTCCTCCTTAATGCCATGCCTGGACCTGCATCAAATTTTGTTGCGGGTGGAGATTCGACCCTCACACCCGATGCTACCAGGAAAGGACTTTATGACCGAGAACAGTTTAGTGCGTTTTTTCAGAATTTAAAATTTTCAGGCGGTGGACCGACCACTCAAGATGTGGAGCGGGCGATTTACGGTGTGCTACGCCCAACTCCTTATGAGGCCATGAACTATCTCATTCCTGCCTATTATCCTGCCACTTCCACCTTTGAAGGCCCGAGTGTCGTGCTTGGTGAGCCGAAACCCAGTGCAGGAAGTGATCCAGTTACATATGTCCCTTATCAATTGTTTGCCCCCTTGTATGGCCCAGGCACCTTGTATGAAGGCCCCATGGTTCTGGCCGAGATGA
>JAHFAA010000571.1 GCA_023250775.1 Bdellovibrionales bacterium | reverse complement strand
CTTCGTTTCACTATTTACAACTCAGCAGAAGATTTTGCCTGGCTAGAAAAGCAGCACATAAAAGATATGGAACAAAAACAATTCAGCGACGTTCCGCTTGAATTACAGCGAGAAATTTTTAATCACAATACCCCAGAACACTCTTCTATGATTCTGATTGCGTACTTGGAAGATCGCCCCATCGCCGGCGTCTTCATCGCTCGCCATCTGCAATCTGCAACATATTTGGTGGGATCAAATACTGAAGAAGGAAGAAGGCTAAACGCCAACAATTTTCTGCTCTGGAACGCTCTGCTTGAAATGAAATCTCAAGGTTGCACATCTTTTGATCTGGGTGGGTTGGGCGTTCATGTCACACCTCATATTGCACATTTTAAAAGAGGCGTGGGTGGTTCTGAATTCCACTATCCTGGGGAATATGTCACATGGTGCAGGTAAGTTATTCTTTTAAAAAAAGCTTCACACCTTGTTCAATGGACTTCGGTTGCCAATTGAGTTGGAGCTTGGCCTTCTGATTACTGCCGTACTGTCGCATGGCCTCGCCTGGTCTCATCGTTTTAGACCCGAAATCTAGCAGTGAAGCTGAAACTTTCAAGTCCTTCGCCATGGCCAGCAGCACTCTTTTTACCTGTGTTGCCTCACCAGAACATAAATTAAAAATTTCAAAAATTTGCTCACTACTTTCAATATGCTTCATGAGTCCTTGATATCCACTCATCAAGTCATCAATAAATAAAAAATCCCTCTCCTGTTCACAGGGTGAGAGTTCAATTTTTTTACCATTGCGAAGGGACTGAATTACGGTGGCAAATAATTTCTGGGGATGGTCCATTGAACCATAGGGAATAAAAATACGCGCAACTCGCGTCTTAAGCTTGTGAAGATTGGCAAGCTGAGCGGCCCGTTGCGTTTCAACCAATTTCGATAATCCATAGGGCGTCACGGGTAGACATACTTCGTCTTCCTTATGGGCATCATCCGAATCTGAATATTCCGCACCAGTCCCTGTCACAATCACACCCTGAACCTCGACCTTCTTAAGCGCGGGATAAATCCATTCCAGCGGGCGAACATTGACGTCATATCCCCGATCCATATCAAATTCGAAACTGCCATAGTCCTTGGCAAAGCCAGCATGGTGAAACCAAAAGACGGGTTTCACTGATTCAATAAAATGTTCCACCATCTTGCGATGACAAAGATCGACGACCTCAAGTTTAGTGCCTTTTAAATCTTTAAGTCGTTGTAACCGAATATCATCATAGTGCTCGATCGAACGAGAAATTGTTCCAATGACAGGAAGACCTTGATTAGAAAAATATTTTGCTAAATGATAACCGACGAAGCTACTGACGCCAGTTACAACAATTGGTTTGTGTTTCAACATGGTAAAAAAAGTAATCGTTTAACCGCTCAAAGGCAAGAAGAAGGCCTCAAACCCGAAAGAACTGACCAAAAAGTTGATCATTTTAAAATTAGGTATTATTGTGTCCCGAAATGAGGTGAAAAGTGAAAGTAGTAATTTTAGCTGGTGGACTGGGAACACGTCTTAGTGAAGAAACCAAGTTACGCCCTAAGCCAATGGTGGAAATCGGCGGTCGGCCAATTCTCTGGCACATCATGAAAATATATTCCAGTTTTGGCTATAATGAGTTCTGTGTTGCACTGGGCTATAAGGGCGATGAAATCAAAAAATTTTTCATGAATTATCAGGCCGTCTCCAGTGATTTTTCGATGAATTTGAAAACCGGCGAAAAACAGTATTACAACTCTCCTCGGGAAGACTGGAAACTTCATCTCATCGATACGGGAGCGAATACTTTAACCGGTGGACGTATTTTCAGGCTTAAAAATTTTTTAAAAAATGATGAAACTTTCATGCTCACCTACGGCGATGGTGTTTCTAATATCGACATCAGTGCCCTTGTTAAATTCCACAAATCCCACGGAAAAGTGGCCACGATCACGGCCGTACGTCCACCAGCGCGCTTCGGTGCACTCCAAATGGAAGGAGCACAGGTGGTGGATTTTCATGAAAAGGTCCAACTGCACGAAGGTTGGATAAACGGCGGATTCATGGTATTCAACCGTGAAATCTTCAACTATCTCGATGATGATTCTAACATTTTAGAAAAAGAACCTCTTGAGAGACTGGCCAGAGATAGACAACTCATGGCCTTTCACCATGAAAGCTTCTGGCAACCGATGGATACCATCCGCGATAAAGATTATTTAAATTCGCTTTGGAACTCAGG
>JAHFAA010000165.1 GCA_023250775.1 Bdellovibrionales bacterium | reverse complement strand
AGGCCAAGCGCGCGATGCTGGAACTGGTGAGAAAATCTTTTGAAGAAGGTCTGGCGCTGGAACGAAATTTTGGACGAGCGGCCCATCATCTGCAAGATTGGAAAACAGGAATTCAGGCCAGTTTAAATGGTCAGAAAGCGGAATATCTATCAGCAGAAGATGTCGCGACAAAGGTAAGAACCATTCACGTCTAAAATTAGAAATAGTAGATCGGTCTAAATTCCTGGCCTGCCAGCGCATCACGCACAATTTTGAAATCGTGAGTAATACCGAGTAAAAAACCGCCGCCGCCAGCACCACATAATTTAAGAAAAAACTTTTCCTCTTCTAATCCTTTTTGCCACAGATCATGAAACAGGCCGGGGATCATGGGACGCAGCCCTTCAAACTGGACTTCCGACAAGTGTTTAAAATTTTCAAACAATGGGTCAACCCGTCCTTCTAAGAACGATTGAATGCAATTATTGGTCACAACAATCAGATCTTTGAGTTCTTTATTTACAAAAGCGCCATCCTTGCATTTTTCTAAAAATAAATGAACCAGCGGTTCAGTTCTGCGCGGGCGATGGGTGTTAAGAAGAAAAATGCCCCCTTGGCCGGTGTTGTACTGGGGCAGAGTTGCGATCTCAATTCGTTTTTTATCCAATATGAGAAGCGGTTTATTCAGATAACAGATCAGCGGATCAAGGCCTGAACTGGCCCCATGAAAATGGGCCTCCATCTGTCCTAGCATTTCTCGCAGGGCAAGCAGGTCTGCACTTTGGGCCATGACCTTATTGCGTTGGTAGACATCAAAAATGGCGGCACACAAAGCACCACTACTGCCAACTCCAAAACCTTGGGGAATGGTGGATTCAAAAAAAAGGCCCTGCCCGATGTCAAACTCAAGGGTGTCCAAATCTAGCGGGGCCAAAAGTGATTGTTTATTTTTAAGCTCGCGCAAATATGAAGCGAAGGCACGCAATTCGGAATCAATTCCCCCTTTGCCGGTGTCTTCTTGCTTTCGAAATTTGAGCTGGCCTTCAAAAATGCGATAGGGAGTGGCCAGCGCCATGGAATTTTTTATGATGCTGTATTCTCCGAAGAGCAAAATTTTGCTGGAAAATTTTCGTAAACCTATCACATCATGCCTTTAGATCTAAGCGCAGAAGTTGCGGGCCTGATCCTACACCATCATAAATAATTTGCGACGGTAAAAGATTCTTCTCGCTTATGATCTTTTTAAATTCCTGCACGGCCGGTTCCACCGCTTTGGGATACAGCAGATGAAGGTTGGGTCCGGCATCCAGGGTAAAATAGGCCGGAACGTTGGAACTTTTGCGCCACTCCCATAAGGCCAGAATAATGGCCAGGGTAGCAGGCGCCATGAGCACGACAGGTGGCACAGAAGACATCATAAGAGAATGAAGGTCCATGGCCTCGGCCTCGATGATCGGACCAAACAGATGAAAATCCTCGCTCCTGCTCGCTTTGGAAATCAGGTGCCACAAATCCTCCAGCCGTTCCCGCGCCTGAGCATAGCGGGCATCACGATAGGGATGCTGGTTCATTAAGGCATGCCCCTCGCGGCTTGAGACCTTTTTTTTGCTCTCATCAACTACCAAAATCATATCTTCAAGATTTTTCAAATATGGCAGATCACTTTCCACACCCACGGCCCATTCGTCGGAACTTGAGTCATGATTGGTGGCCTTGCCCCAGAGTGCTCCCGTAGGAAAAGCAGAACGGGCGGCACTGCCAGAACCTAAGCGCGCCAAAAACGAGGCCCGACGCAAAAACATCGGATCACTTTTTTCAATTTTCTGCCCACGCAAGAGCGAGGCCAATCCTTCCACCAGCAAGGCCGTGGACATTGAAGCAGAGGCCGAGGAGGCGATTCCGGCACTATGAGGAAAGGAATTGCGCGAACGAAGGTTGAGTTTCGTTCGAAGTAAAAAGGGATAATAGCTTGCCATGGTTTCAAGATGAGCAAAAATTTTTTTGTCAAAGGTATTGCTGCTTTCACCTTGGAATTGAAATTCCCACAGATCTGACACCGCCTGATGTGAATCCGGCATCAGGGAGAATTGCGCTTCTAAAGTTGTAACCGATTGGCGCAAGGTCATTGACAAAGATGGGTTGGCCGGAAGTTGCTGGCCTTTTTTACCCCAATATTTAATCAAAGCGAGATTGGATGGCGCCTGCCAAACCACCTCACCAACCAGCGAACGCTCTTTTAAGGAAGTGCTATTGAAGAGGCCCATGACCGCCCACTATTTTTTGCTCAGAAAGAATCATTTCACTATAGGGAATAAAGACTCCGAGGCCTCGTTGTCTAAAATAACGTTGCGCCATCATCACGGCCTCTTCTTGAGAACCTCCCATAGGAGGTACCGTGACAAGGGCAAAATCACCGCCCCAGGTCCCGAGAGATTTTACTTCACCAAAATAATCGTCAAACAAACGGGTTTTTATGGGGGGCATATCGAGCACGGCGCCGACAATTTCTTCGTGATGGCGCACGGCCTGTGAAAAATCTTTCAAACTCATGGCCGCCGTCATGGCCTGAGTAAGCTCACTCACCAGCGGTAAAATTTTGGCCTGATCATAATATTTATTTCTAAAATGCCGAACCCCATCCTTGGTGGAAACTTTCTCGCCTAAATAAAGTAAGAACAATTGGTCCTTGAACGAAGGATCAAAATTCACCGGCGCCCAGAAAGGAGTTTTGGCCTTATTCTGAAATAAGATGGCGCCATTTGATTGCGCACAGGCAATGTCATACCCCGATCCACCGAGAGTATTGAATAAGAGTTCGAAGGGAGAAACATAGGCCCATTGGGCAATATTATAAATAAGCGTGGAACTTGAACCCAGCCCCCAATGACGAGGAAATTCTAAATTTGTTTCGACCAAGACATCCACTTCATCACGCAAAAAATGCGGGTTTTGTCTTCTCACCTGCTGGAAAATTTCCTGCAGGAGAAGGGCCTCGCTCGAAGGATTTTCGTCAATACAACGGAAACGCCAAAATTCAAAATGCGCCTCAAACCAGCACTGCTTGTTGACGTCGTAACTTTTCCAGGTCAGGAGAGGATCAAATGATGGGCGATAATCAACAGACAAGGTTTGGCCAAAACGCACCGGCACGGTCAAGGCCAAGGCGCCGTCCAAAACAAAATACTCACCGGAAAGAAGCAACTTTCCGTGGCCGTGATAGCTCTGTGCTGTTTCTCGAGGACCAGAATTTTTCACTAAGTCCTGCTTCAAAATATTGTCGAGTTGAGCTTGGCAATTTTGTGCTTCGACTGTCGGGACTACCATGCGTTGATCCTTATTGATAATTCCTGATTGAGGATAAGAGGTCTCTGACTGATTTGAAGGAAACTACTTTATCGACAAAATATTCTTTGGCCAAATGTCGTTCATCATCATTGGCCTCAAGATGATTCAAAATGTTCATCAGATGCATGCGCATATGACCTCTTTGAATTCCGGTTGTGGTCAAAGAGCGCAGGGCCGCAAAATTTTGCGCTAAACCTACACTGGCCGCAACCTGCATTAACTCACTGGCGCTGGGGCGATTTAAGAGATCAAGCGAGACACGCGCCAGCGGATGCAATCCCGTAAGTCCCCCGACCGTTCCGAGGGCCATGGGTATATCAAGCCAGAACGTAAACGTGTCATCTGAAATGCTACAGTGAGTGAGAGAACGATAACGACCACTTTGAGCAGCGTAGGCATGGCCACAGGCCTCAACCGCGCGAAAATCATTGCCGGTTGCCAGCACCACGGCATCAATCCCGTTGAAGACACCCTTGTTATGAGTCGTAGCGCGGTAAACATCCAGCTCGGCAATTTTAATCGCCTTACTAAATTTAAAAGCGAATTCCTGTGGTGCCATTCCAAGGTGACCATCATCCAACTGGCCGATCGGGCACTGAACCTGAACATGCACACGACAATTGGGAGTGTAATTTGAAAGGATGGACATAATCACCATCAGTTCTTTTTCACTGCCCACAAATTCTGGAGCGTCCATCACCATTTCTTTCCAACGCTGTGACAAGGCCTCCAAAATTGAATTAATAAAATTGGCACCCATGGCATCGCATGTTTCGAAAGAAACGAAGAGTTGATACAGACCTGGTTCTTCACTGGTCTTGTCGATCAAAGAAAGGGAATTGATGCCCCCTCCTCTGGTGCGCATATTGCTGGTTAAAGGAGTTACAAATTGCAGTAACTCTTCTCGCTTGGTTTTAAAAAAATCTTCTAGCTTTTGTGGATTTCCGGCCCAGTAGAAATGCACTTGCCCAATCTTTTCAGTGTCAACCACGGTGGCGTGAAAGCCCCCTCGCTCACTCCAATACTTGGCACTTTTTGAGCAAGCGGCAACCACAGAACTTTCCTCGATCACCATGGGAACACAATAGGATTTTCCGTTTAATAAAAAGTTAGGCACGACACCGTAAGGAAAATAAAAATTGGTAATGGTATTTTCAGAAAACTCATCAAAGATTTTTTGAGCATCACCGTTTGAATGCCAAAAGCTTTGCATTAAATGGCTGAATTTTCCGGGGGCCTGCAGATTTTTTTGCTCTAAATGGCGCGCCAAAAATTCAATTTTTTCCAGCTTGCTCCACTTGGAAAATCCCTCAACTTTACTCACTGGGGCCTCCCACTTGTGGAAGTGACGGCCTGGTGATCACTGTATCGCAAATACTGTCTTGCCAGGAGATAGGCGCCGACTTCCGCTTGCACATGATCGCGCAATTCTTCATAGCGTCCCATGGCATGGGCCAAAAAGGATTTGGCCATTCCAAGCACGGCACGATTGGGCAGGGCCGCCAAGCAAGGCAGGCCATCCAAAACGGTCTGAATGCCGCCAGAAATAATATATTGCTTGGCTTCAGACAAATTCATTTCAAGTTCCAGTTGCTTCACCATCCCCACCATCTCAAAGGCGGTGTGGCCAACGTTGGCAAAATCACGATAGGGCGAATACTGAGCATGACCGCGGCGGTTCAATTCTAATTTAGTAAAATTTGTTCCACCCAGTCCGGCAAAATCAATGGCGGCGAGAGGCAGTTTGAGCAAGGCCTGGAGACTGCGAGGTCCCATCCCCTGCCCGACTTCTTTGACCACCACAGGATAGTGGGCCGTTTCTAAAAATTCTTCAATCACTTCGATCGGGGCGCGCAAGAGTCGGTCGCCTTCAGGTTGAAAAAATTCTTGCAGCGGATTGACGTGAATAATAAGGCCATCTGCCTTAAGTCGCTCCACCAAACTGTGGATGCGATCGATCTGTCGCGCCGCCAGGAGCTGCTCCACTTGCGCAATCCCGATATTGGCGAGGAATAATCGATCCGTTCCCAAAATAGGACGCAGATTAAAATCCTCAAAATATTGATCATTTTCGAGAAGAGCTCGGCAAGAACCCAGTCCCATTCCGAGTCCAAATTCCGCCGCAACTCGTGCTAGATTTTGATTGATGTGACGTGCTGGACCAACTCCCCCTGTCATGCTGGAAATCCAGAAGGGAAAATGAAAAGTTTTACCTAAAAAAATGCTCGAGTTTGAGGGATGCGCCACTTCTTTTTTGATATCTGGGTGTGCTGCGAGAAGAGGCTCATAATCAAGGTGCCAGGCGGGGCGGGAATCCTCACCTACTTGCGCCTCAAAGGCCCTTTGTAAGTGCTCAAATTTTCTGCTATTCAAGGCATCATTAGGCAGTGAGTCTTGATTCATTTACATTCCCAGAGTTGTCGGCCCATGGCTTCTAACACAAATGAGTTTCAAACGTCATGGCCTTTTTGCGGATAATGCGCCGCTCCTATCTCTTTTTGTGTCCACTCGACCACCCAATCGGAGCAATGATTAAAATAAATTCATATTTATTATTGAGTTCAGCTTGAACACTGGAAATATCGTGAGAGGAAAAGAGCAAGTGACGCTCATTGTCATGCTGGAGATCCAGGCCTAAAAAGAGATTACGATGGGTACCAGTAGAAGCGCTTAGCTCGGAAAACATCTGCAAAAGTTTTGGCAGACGGTAGGGAGCATCGAGGAGCACGAGGGTTGAGGGACGACGCCAGTAATCTTTCAGAGCTTGCAGACGTTCATCGCTTTCGCGGGGCAAGGCCCCTTCAAAAAGAAACTGCTGGTGAGGAAATCCCGAAAGCGCCAGCGCCAACAACACACTATTGGGAAAGGGCGAAGATCGCACGGCAATTTTTCGCTCGTGACAGGCCTGAACCAATTCGGCACCTGGGTCCATAAACGCTGGCAGCCCGCCATCCGTCATCAGGTAAACATTTTTCCCATGTAAAAGGGCCTCAATAATCGCGGGGAGACTCTGCTCGCGCGTTTGCTCGTTATAGGCAATCAGGTGCGGAATCGCCTCTCGGGGCAGTCCAAACTGCGCCCATTGCGCCCGACCGGCCTTAGGTGTTTCAATCAAAAAAAGAGAATTCTCCGGGCGCTCTTGCCAGGCCTGCAGCAGCATCGCTTGCGCCGCACTCTCCAGCATCTGCCCTGGGGCGATGGGGGTCGGAATTAAAAATAATTTTCCGTGCATTTTGGACTCCTGGAATGAATTTTCTACTACAATATCTCTATGCAGACAAAACATTCTCTCTTTTTTATCGTTGTGCCGCTGGGTTTTGAAGATGTCGCTCAGGCAGAACTGCGACAGCGCTTGAGCATTTTAGGTGGTGAACTCCCTTCCATAAAACAAAGTAAAGGCGGACTGGAAGTTGAACTTCCTTTGGATGTGGGGTTGGCCTTGAATCACCTGCTACGCATCCCTACTCGCATTTTGCTCCGGCTCGAAAAATTTCGTTGCCGCGATTTTCCTAAGCTCTACAAAAAGGCCCAGAACTATGCATGGGCGCCTTTTCTTCTGGGCAGAATGCCCAAGCTGCACGTCACGGCAAAAAAATCGCGCCTCATTCACAGCGGCCGCATTGAAGAGGCCATGGTCAAAGGACTGCAAGATTATTTTAAAGGTTATCCGCCCAGCAAGGCACTTCAGGCCCTGGGCGATTCCACTCTTGCACCGCCTGAGTTGTATGTGGATTTTTACGATGATTCTTGTCAGTGGAGCTTAAACGTCAGCGGCGAACCTCTCTATTTTCGATCGTCCAAGGTAGAACGTCACGTGATGGAAGCGCCGATTCGCGAAAATTTAGCGGCGGCACTCCTGGCCCTCTTGTGGCAACAGTACAAACGCAAAGACAGGCCGACGTTGATTGATCCTATGGGAGGAAGCGGAGTTTTCCTAAGTGAAGCGTGGGCGATGGATGCGCCTATGCCGCGAACTTTTGCCTATCAGTTTTTTAAGAAAAATCTTTCCGTGAAAATTCCCGAGGCAGGAGATTCGTCTCATTTTGCCAAATTTGTTTATCGCGATGTGGATGTGAGAGCGATGGAGGCCGCCCGCCATAACTTGGCACCGTTGATTGAGCAAGGACTGCTGGATTTGGCGAGCGAAGATTTGTTTGCCGCAGGCAAGACCTTTGCTGCGGACTCGAAGCTGTTGATTGTCAACCCACCTTACGGCGTTCGCCTCAGTATGGGGCCGATCACTCTCCTGCAACTCTTGATGGCGCTCATCGAACGTTATTCACCTTCATTGATGGGAGTGATTATCCCGAAGGATTGGTCGGAGGGCAGTGATTGGGCCAAGGCCTCAAAATTGGCGAAACAAAAATCTTATCGCGTTGTGCTCACACGGCCCTTTCAAAATGGTGGGTTGGATGTGGTGTTTGTGGTGTGGGAAAAATCCAGCACACTTCCCACGCACGCACCTCTTACATGAGGAATCAAGACAACATCTCCCGTACTGGCCTGAGAAAT
>JAHFAA010000164.1 GCA_023250775.1 Bdellovibrionales bacterium | reverse complement strand
CCTTCAAGGTTGAAGCGAAGGTAACCTGAAGCTCCTTCAAACTCTGCTCTACCAGAGTTTGAATCGTAAAATCATCTTCAATACATAGCACCCGTGCACGCATGGCAATATGATACTCACATTTTTGCCATTTTGCATGAGAAAATAAAATCTCCTCATGTTAAACTATGAATTCATTATTACAAAAAAAGGAAAGGGACATGGCCATCGTACTTATTGTCTTATTAGTGTTCATCGTTTTATTTTTTGTAACCATTATCTCCATGTATAACGGTTTGGTAAGATTACGAAACCGATTTAAAAATGCCTATGCCCAAATTGATGTGCAACTCACGCGTCGCTATGATCTCATTCCTAATTTAGTGGAGACGGCCAAGGCCTATATGAAGCACGAGCAGGATACTTTACAAAAAGTCATCGAAGCTCGTAATCAGGCGCAAAAAATTCAGACCAATGTCGCTCGAAATCCCACCGATGCCAGTACCATGGAGGAGTTATCTAAGGCGGAAGGATTCTTAAATAGAAGCATGGGGTCTTTTTTGGCCCTGGCGGAAAAATATCCAGACCTGAAGGCCAACACCACCATGTTATCCTTAATGGAAGAGCTGACTTCCACTGAGAATAAAGTTTCTTTCGCTCGACAGGCCTACAATGATTCAGTCATGGAATATAATAACTCGCGCGAACAATTTCCCAGCAGCGTAATCGCTGGCATGTTTAACTTTGCTCCCGCTGCCCAATTTGTGGTGGAAGATCAAAAAGTACGAGAAGCGGTTAAAGTTAAATTTTAATTTCTATGAACTTTTTTGAAAATCAAGAACATGCTCGTGCCCAGACTCGAAAACTAATTTTTCTTTATACTCTTGCGGTTTTGGCCACCGCGCTGGTCATCGCCCTCGCCGTGACATTCGGGTTTTACAACAATACTCAAGAGAGCGGCTCCATCGACCCAAGCATGATCATTTATGATCCCATTTTTCTCATAACCTTTGCCAGCGTTACTGCCTTTATCCTCATCTGCTCTATTTTTAAAATCATTACTCTGGCAGGCGGCGGAAAAAAAATAGCGGAAATGGTTGGTGCCGTTCCCGTGGATAGCACCACCAATGATCCTGCCATCAAAAAGTACATCAATGTGGTCCAGGAAATGGCACTTGCGGCCGGAACACCCGTACCAACAATTTATCTCATGGATGGCGAGCAATCCATTAACGCTTTCGCCGCCGGATACGAGGTGGATGATGCCGTGGTGGCGGTTTCACGAGGGGCCATCGATCAGCTTACGCGTGATGAGCTCCAAGGTGTCGTGGCCCATGAATTCAGCCATATCTTAAATGGAGATATGAAACTCAATATTAAATTGATGGGCTACATCTTCGGACTTTCGGCCTTGGTGGAAATTGGAAATATTCTTCTCCGTTCTCGAAGTCGTAATAGCAGAAGCAAAGGTAGTAGCTCGGCGGGATTAGGTCTTATCCTTTGTCTTTGCGGAATGGTGGGAATGTTGTTTGCCAGCTTGATCAAGGCCGCAATTTCTCGCCAACGTGAATTTTTGGCCGACGCCTCTGCCGTGCAATTTACTCGCAATCCCAATGGAATTGGTGGCGCCCTGAAAAAAATTTTAACCCTTGAAGCTGGCTCCTTAATCACACTTCCTCGGGCCTCCGAAATCGGCCATCTTTTTTTCGGCGAGGCCGTCAGGAATTTTTTTACTTTTTTTGCCACTCATCCGCCCCTCACAGAGCGCATCAAGGCGATTGATGAGCATTTGCTCGAGGGGATCAAAATTGAGCAGGCACCCCAGAATCAAAGAAGTATGTCTTCCGGCATCGCCTCTCTTACAAATAGTGTAGGAACAATGTCAGCAAGCAGTGTCAATGCTGCAGAAAAATTACTCAAGTCCATACCGGAAACGATAAGAAGTTTATATCAGACGGCAGATTCGGCGCCCATCTTGTGTCTGTCCCTTTTTGTCGCCACAAAAGATGAGGGGCGAAAGCAACAAGAACAATCTTTTGAAAAACGACCACAGCTCTGGCGTTTAATCGATGACGCCCAAACAAAAATGAATTCACTTGCCGAGAAACTTCGACTGCCTATTGTGAATTTGTGTCTTCCTGTCTTAAAGACTCTCGACAGCGAGAAGCAAGATGCTTTTCTTCAGGACTGTAAACAATTAATCCAGGCCGATGGCAAGCTTTCGGCACAGGAATTCATTCTCTATCAATTGCTATGGCAATCACTCAAAGGGGGCCACGGTTTTTTTGACAAAAAAATAAAACCGAATGATCTGAAAAGTGATTGCGCTTATATCCTGTCCTTTCTTCTGCACGTGGGAAAAACGACCGATGCCGAAAACATTTTTAAAGTGGTTATGACCGATCTTTACGGAGAGACCGTGCCAATGCCAGAAATTACCTCCGCGACTCTTGCCGAAATTACAAAAAGTTTTGCACGTTTAAGAGCGGCACACACTCTGTTTAAAAAGAATTTCTTTCTGGCCTGCCAAAAGATTACTCAAGCTGATGAACGCATCACACCTCTCGAGTATGAGTTCCTGCGTTTGGTTTCGGCAATTTTGTTGATTCCATTACCGGCTTTGGAAGTTAGTGATTGAAGAAAAAATCTTTGGATATCAAGCCAGTCGCCTGATATCCAAAGATGGTATTTTTTTACTACTCAGCTGCGCCTAAAAGTCCTGTTTTGAGCTTAGGATTTGGAGGATTCTGGCCTAGCCAAATTTTAAAGAAGGCCTTGGTGAAATCTTCACCTTCAATCGTTCCACCAGTGGCATTACGTTTATTTTCTGGTTTGACGTCGGGAGCGTTTGTTGGTGCAAGGCTAACATTAAGTTTGCCCTTCGAAGCATCTGCTCCGGGAACAAAGGTAAAAGTCATAGTATCGTTTTCTTTCGTGTCAAACATCCAGCCTGCGAGAATGTCGATTCGTGACTTCATTGCATCATATTCGCCGTTCTTTTTGAAGCCTTCTGTCCAGGCCTTGAGAACGTCTTTTTTATCAACATTTCTCTTCATTTGAAGAACCAATTGCTTCATCCCACCTGCCAAAATTTCATCTGGATTGCCAGATTTTTGCTCAACATAAAGCCCGGCCACATAAACTTTGGCGACTGGGATCATGAGGATAGTCGCAGTACGAGTGCCCATTCCATTCAATACAAGTTTCTTTCCTTCAACCGTGATTTCATCAGGCATATCTACGCCATCTTTTGATTTTGCAATCACATTCGTGGTGAGGACAAAGAGAAAACAGAAGGCCAATAATAATTTAAAAACTTTCACAACAGACTCCTTTTCATTACATGACTACTATTGTTAAAACGATCAGAATTATGCCTGAAAAAGCCTATACCGCAAGTGCTTTTATTTTGGCCAGCTGCATTCACTGCTGCTAAGTTTGGGTTCAATCAACAATGGAGACTCATGATGCCTGAAAATATCCCCACAAAACCTGCAAACTCCGCACGGATCGTTTTAACTTTGGAATACCCCGAAAAACGCATGGACACTATTTTGCTGAAGGCCCTTCGAGAGCAAAATGAAAATGCAGTACTAAAAAAGATCTCCCGCACAGCACTCAAGGAGCTGTTCAACAAAGGCAGTATTTTTATCAAAGGCCAAAGGGCCAAACCGTCTTCTTCTTTGGCCAAAGGAACAACCTACGTTGATATTTCTGGTTTTTAGTTGACGTGTAATTTATAAACCCCCTGCCAAATTTTGTCGAAATGCCTAATTAATTCCTTATAGGTTTCTTCATCCATCATCCTGGTGGGCACGACATGGAAATCATAATCAGCTGGAACCTTTGCGATATGAAAGTCTGCGGGCCAAAAGGAATGCGCGATTGAGTCTAATGATTTTTCGACTCCACTTTGAGTATTTTCAGCACTGGCATAGACCTCATAGCAAGTGAAAAGGAGAAAAGGGGCGACAAACTCTAGAAGTTTCATAAAAAACTCCTTTTTAAATTCAATGGGTACAGAGATATTTTACCAGATTGGCGCACCTAGCTTGATAGACATTCACTCCCCATAACCACGACGCAAGGCCTGAAAATCAGAGAGTTTAATTACCCATCCAGATCTTGTGTCCAACGGCCAGTTCCAACCGACTCAAGGCCTCGATCGTTTCGGTCTGGGCCTTCACAAGACCTCCACGGGCACGGATTAAATCCAGTTCAGCATCAAGCATTTCCGTGTGGGTACGACTACCGGCCCTAATGCCAATTTCGGCAAGCCTCACACTCTCTTGAAACTGAGTCAAGGCACGCATTCTGGCGCGGTAAAGAGAAACACCATAGCTAAATTTTCTCTTCCACATATCAACTTCTTTGGTCATTGAAATTTGCGCCCTGTCGGTTTGAGACCTGGCCTCGATTTCAGATTGCAAAGACTGTTGTTGTCTGGCATAGGAAGCTCCGCCATCAAAAAGATCCCACTTGAGACGAATTCCAAAAAAAGAAGCACTTTGATAGTCTGAGTTCGGCACAACAGCAGGATCAAAGCTGCCAAACTGATAATATTGTTTTTCGGCAAAAAGAGAAACAGCAGGATACCAAAAATTCTTCGAAGCTGTATTCAACGCCTTTGATGCTTGCTGTTTTTTTACCAAGGCCTGAATGTCTTCCCGCTCATCAGTCGTGAACTTCAGATTTTTCGGAACGATTGTTTCCTCCAAGATCGGGAGCTCTCCTTCTAAATTACGTCCATCATCCTTGGCGACACCCATGGCCTCAAATAAAATATCTCTTGCAATCTGCACATTATTTTCCGCCTGCTCCTGATCGGCACGGGCCTCTTCTAATGTCGCCTCAATTCGCAAGACATCAAATTGCGTTCCGTAGCCAGCTCGGGCGGTTAATTTTGCGCGCGAGAGATGGTCATCCAAGGTTTTTATATTTTGCTGAGCAACTTCATACAATTTCTGCGCGCCAAGCGCTTGGTAAAAAGCAATGCGAACGTTTTGTTCCAGCTTAAACTGAGCATGCACGAGTTCCAAGTTTGCGGCCTCTGTATGCAGGCCTGCCGCACGATATTTGTAGTAAGAATCAAAACCATCGAAGATGGTCCAGGATAAATCTAATTTTAAATTGTCCTGCGGAAATGCCGCGGGAACGCTGGCGAGGGCCCCACCAAAGAGAATGCCTTCTCGCAGATAGGTTGACTCAAAAAAATGATCATATCCTACAGATAGATGAGGGATATAACCGGCCAAGGCCTCATTTTTTTTCCAGGAAATCTTTTCGGCAGAGGCGCGAAGTCCGCGAAGCTCCGGGCTACTCTCTTCCGCTTGCTTGGTCGCCTGATCGAGTGTCAGAGCATGGCCCAAAATCGGTCCGATCAAGGTAACAAAAAGAATATAATTTTTCATAAATCACTCCACATGAACGGCCTCTACTTCTGCTGCTGATTTTTTGCGGTGGATGGCAGGTTTTGCAGGCAAGGCAAAAATTCCCAGTAAAACAGAAAACGTGATTAAAGCTGCAACGAGAAAAGAGTCCTGAAAAGCAAAAACACCGGCCTGCTTAAAAATAGATCCGCCAAGTGTTTGCGCTGCGACTCTGAAACTATCAAGATGGTTGTAACCAACTTCATGGGCCCTTGCGAGTAATTGGCGAAAGGCCTTTTGATAAGAATCCGAACTTGTTGCGAGATTCGTTCCTAAAATATTTAAATGATATTTTGTTCGTCGATGTAAAATTGAACTGAGGATGGCGATTCCGACCGAGCCACCAACTTGTTGTACAATATTGAGCATTGATGAGGCCATTCCCGCCTCCGCATTAGAAACGGCATTCATGGCCATTGCAGTCAGAGGTGCGCTTAGCATGGCAACCCCAATTCCTCGCAAGAGTGTCGGCATAATGATTTCCCAATTGCTGGTTTCGGTTGAAATGATTCTATATTGGAAAAAAAACAGTCCCAGAAAAAAGAATCCAAGTGAGATGACAATCCGAGGACTCAATTTATCACCGAGCTTTCCTCCCACGGGCATGAGAATGCCCATCAGTAATGATCCTGGCAGCAAGATCAGACCACATTGAACTTCATCCAATCCTTTAAAATTTTGCAAAAAAACCGGAAGCAAAAAGCTTCCTCCATAGATGGATAAGGTCATAACTGTTCGAAAGACAAAGCAGGTGGCAAAGACAGGATTCCTTAGGAGAGATAATTTGATGATCTTATTATCGACCACAGATTCAACCACCAAAAAGCCGGCAAAACCAACAATTGAAAGAATGGCGCAGGTGACGATGTAGGGTGAGGCCCACCCCTCACTTTCACCTTTGGAAAGTCCTAATAAAAAACTTACCAGGAAGATGGTGAAAAAAGCGAACCCGACACCGTCAAAGGATTTGTGATTCTTGTGGGGCGGTCGATCATTGATTAAAATGTTCAAGGCCAGAGCGACACCTATAATCCCAATTGGTAAATTGACTAAAAAGATTGAAGGCCAGCCAAAACTTTTAGTCAAAAAACCACCGATGGTTGGCCCAAAGGCAGGGCCCATAACAGCTCCCATACCCCAAAATCCAAGGGCCTTACCTCTTTCGTGCGGTTCAAAGGTTTCACTGATCATCGCCATCCCAGTCGGAGTGATGGCGCCACCACCGATGGCCTGAATCACGCGAGCAAGAATAAGGGTGGGTAGATTCCATGCAATGCCACAAAGAAGAGAGCCCACAGTAAACACAACAAGACTCGCGGTATAAAGCCATTTATGTCCAACGCGATCTCTAAGCCACGAGGTCAGAGGCATAAGAGCGGCAAAGGCCAACATATAACTCGTGACCACCCATTCAATATCATCCAGGCCTGAACCGAAGTCGGCCATGATAGCGGGAATGGAAACATTCACGATACTGGAGTCCAACGCTGACATGAGCGTACCAATCATGACAATGCCGAGCACTTTCCATTTATAATTTTCTTCACGCTTGGTCATATTTGGCTTTTTAATGAACGCGAATTTTAATTTCCACTGACTGGCCAGCTCTCAAAACTTGATCAGGATGCGCTTCGAGCTCTATTTTGATGGGAACCCTTTGCACCACCTTGGTAAAGTTGCCGGAGCCACTATCACTTGGAATTAAAGCAAATTGCGACGCCACAGCGGCTCGAACTTCAGCCACTTTCCCTCTGAGAGTGCCACCTTCATCAATGACAATTTTAACTGGCTGGCCGACCTTAACAGGCCCGATACTTGTTTCTTCAATATTGGCGGCAATCCAAGCGTGATCCACGTCAGAGATCGTCACGGCGACTTGGCCGGGTTCAAGAATATTTCCTTCTTCGGCAATTTTTTGCACCACAATTCCATCGACCGGACTTTCAATCGTCGTATTGTCGAAGGCCGATTGGGCCAATTTTAACTCGGCCTGGGCAGTATCGGCATTGGCCTTGGCGATATCCAACTCTTTTGGAGCAAGTCCTTTTTGCGACACCAGCTCATTTATTCGGTGCAATTCTCTCTCAGTTAACAAGGCCCTGGCCTTCGCTCTTTGCAACTGGGCCTCTGGAATTTCGTGATTGAGTGCGACTAACAAATCTCCTTTTTTGACTCTCACCCCTTCGGTGACGGCAACTTTGACAATTCGACCGCCAATGGCCTCGGGGGCGACTCGAATCAAGGTTGCGGCCACTCGAGCATCATCAGTTGAAATATAGGGATGAATAGCAAACCACCAAAATGCAACAAGGGCGATGGACAGGCCGATGGCAACTTTAATTGCCAATTGAGTCCGTGGGTGTTTGATTAAAGAACCTGAGCTCATGAACTTACTCCTTGATGTCTGGTGGCCAATTGTGAGGTGATTTTTTTTAATAAATGAACGATGTTTTTC
>JAHFAA010000570.1 GCA_023250775.1 Bdellovibrionales bacterium | reverse complement strand
AAGCAGAATTAAAAGTTTATGGAGCATGAAAACTCCTTAGAGAAGGTAGTTGTAAATTATACCTTATTTTTGCTTTTTATTAAGATGAGGTCGGAATAGTGAGGGCAGGAAGATGACAAAAAAGCTCAGACAAGCTTGAGTTCCACTGGGCAATGATCGGATCCCATTATTTTCGTAAGCAGCTTACACTCAGGGGCCAGCGTGAGCAGGTCCTTCGTGCTCCAAAAATAGTCCAGTCGCCATCCAATATTTCTTTCTCGGCAATTTCCACGATAGGTCCACCAAGTATAGGCATCGGGCAGTGATGGGTGCTGGTGGCGGAAAAGATCAATCAGGCCCTGTTCTTCCATCTCGTCTAAGAATTTGCGCTCGTGAGGAAGAAAGCCCGTACTATCTTTATTGGCCACAGGATTTTTTAAATCAATGGGATGGTGGGCGGTGTTGATATCGCCACAAATGATCACCGGTAATTTATACTCTTGTTTAAGCGCGAGCGTCTTTTCTAGGAGTGCATGAGAAAATTCTAATTTAAAATCAACTCGTGAATGATCTCGCCGGCCGTTTGGGATATAAGTATTGATTAAAATAAATTTTTCAAATCCGGCAATAATAATTCGACCTTCCTGGTCAAATTTTTTGATGTCCATGCCCAAGTGATGCCAGTTGATTTTGAGATCCGAACGATAAAACATCGCCACGCCGGATTGTCCTTTCTTATGTGAGTCGGCATGGAGGATGCGATAATTATCCAGCTCAGTTAAGGCCTTGGGATATTCTGACAGGACGGCCTTGACTTCTTGAAGACACAAAATATCGGGCGCATTTTTTTTGCTAAAAATGTCACCGAGGCCTTTAGGATAGGCGGACCGAATACCATTGACGTTCCAGGTCCAAATTGTGGTCATAATCAATCTCTCAGCCAGTGACAGGTATATCCATGGGGATTTTTCTGGAGATAGTCCTGATGATATTCTTCGGCCTTGTAAAATTTTTTTGCAGGCACGATTTCTGTGACGATGGGTTTTTTCCACTTGCCTGATTTCTCAACTCTCTCTTTCACTAACGTGGCAATCTCTTTTTGTTCCTGGTCGTGATAAAAAATGGCCGATCGATATTGGGTGCCGACATCATTTCCCTGACGATTGACGGTTGTTGGATCATGCAGGCGAAAAAAATAACCGAGGAGTTGCTCGTAACTTATCTTTTTTGGATCAAAAGTTATCTCGACGGCCTCGGCATGGCCGGAGGCACCTAGATGCACAATTTCATAAGTTGGAGAATCAATCGTGCCGCCGGTGTATCCTACAACGCTCGAGATGACTCCGGGAAGTTTGCGAATGATTTCTTGCACGCCCCAAAAACAGCCGCCGGCCAAAGTGGCCTTTTTATAAGAATGTGTCTCCATACTTTTTGCACCCAATAAAAGAACAGTGGCCAGTAGAAGAAAAGTTTTTTTCATCATCAAACATGCTCGATCAAGTCTTCTGCCAGGAAACGCACTTTTTTTGCTTCGGCATATTTGTCATCGGCAGCGCGAAAACCGGCTGAACAGGCAACCACAGTTTTCCATCCGGTGCCCGTTAGACCTAAAATTTCGTCATATTTGCTATGAACAATTCCACCCAAGGGGCATGCGTCGATGCCCAAAAGTGCAGCAGAGGTCATAAAATTTCCCAGCGCAATATACCCTTGGCAGATGGCCCAATTCCCATTGTCGAGATTTTTAGGACTATTCACCAACGTGTCCATCAATCTTTTTTTGTATCCATCAAGACTGGCAATCTCCACTGATCGGACTTCGGCGATACGCTGGAGATAACGAGAAATATCTTCGGCATTCGTATTTTCTCTGACGGCGATAACGAGGTGGTGAGAGCAATCCGAGACTTGCGATTGGCCCCAAGAAGCTTCACGCAATTTTTCCTTGGTGGCTTGGTTTTGAACAACAATAAACTTCCAAGGCTGAAGGCCAAAAGAAGAGGGGGTTAAGACCAACACTTCTTCTAAGGTTTTCCAAGTTTTTGCATCAATTTTTTTCGTAGAGTCAAATTTTTTTGTGGCGTATCGCCATTTTAGACAGTCGATTAATTGATCATTTGATATCTTTTGCATTTTTCCCCCGTTGCTTGCTCTTTGTTCTCACCAAAATGCTAAATAGACAAGTAGATTTCATATCTTTGCAATGGTTGTGCTAAAATGTCTTAAATTTCGTATTGGAGACTCGATTGAAAAACTGGCGAAAAATCGTCGCATTTATTCCATATTTTTTTCTTCTTGTTG
>JAHFAA010000163.1:3395-7941 GCA_023250775.1 Bdellovibrionales bacterium | reverse complement strand
TCTTTGCGCGCTGCTGGGCCAAACGAAATATAGCGCTTATAGAGATTATGATAATCCCGACTGACAACTTTAAGCCCGGGCATAGTTTTGCCAGGAATGGCCTCACACTCACCGTGCATCCAACTTTTTGGTTCTGGCTGGGCCATTTCTGCAGGAGTGTCGTGTTGCAGGGGAGTGGCCACGAGATCCTGTACTTCTTTGGGAAGATTTATTTGCGCCAGTGCTTCAACCTTTTTTGCAATCTCTCCAAAAATATCCCAATCACTTTTTGATTCCCAGCACGGGGAGACGGCAGCCGAGAGAGGGTGGATATAGGAATGCATATCAGTTGAGTTGAGATCGTCTTTTTCATACCACGTTGCTGCTGGCAGAACGATATCAGAGTAGAGTGCAGAGGTGTCCATGCGAAAATTTAAATCCACGACCAAATCCAGTTTTCCTTCAGGGGCCTTTTCACGCCAGACAACTTCTTTCGAAAGACCCTTGGCACTTTCCACACCGATGGTATTGGTATGGGTGCCCAAATAATGTTTCAGAAAATATTCATGGCCTTTGGCACTGGACATAAGGGCATTGCCTCGCCAGATAAACCAAAGCCTCGGCCAGTTTTCTTCCGCATCAGGATCTTCTACGGCAAAACGCAGTGACTTATCTTTGAGTCGCTTAACTACTGACTGAATAATTTCTGGTTCTGATTTTGCCCCGGCCTTGACTGAATCGGTGACAATCTTAATTGAGCTTTCGTTGAATTGCGGAAAGAAAGGTAACCAGCCATTTCGCACAGCTTGGATTTGCGCATCCATGGTGTGTGTATGGGAAAAGGCCTTGCTTTTATTTGTCGTCGGCATGGTTTCTACAAAATTATCCTCGTAGCGCCACTGATCAGTATGAACATAATGGAACGAAGGCGTATTCATCAATCGTGGTGGTTTTGTCCAGTCGAGGGCGAAGGCCAGGCTTGCCCATGGTGCCTGGGGCGCAAGTTTTTCTTGGCCGACATAGTGATTGAGACCACCACCATTTTTACCAACACAGCCTGTGAGGATTAGCGCGGTGATCGCAGAACGATAGATTAAATTATTATGATACCAATGGTTAACTCCCGCACCGATAATAATAGAGCAGCGGCCTTGCGTTTTTTCCGCCGTCAGTGCCCATTCACGGGCAAAGCGAATGACGGTTTGTCGATCGACTCCCGTATATTTCTCCTGCCATGCTGGTGTGAAGGGGGAGCTCTCGTCATCATAAGTTTGAGTTGCTTCTTTTTTTCCAACTCCAAACTGGGCCAACATCAAATCAAAGGCCGTCGCGAAGGCCACTTGCTTTCCGTTGATCTCGGTATATTTTACAGGGACAGCACGCTTTAGCGTCTTGCCGGTCGAGTGATCTATGATGGAGACTTGGAGTTGCGCTTCTTCCTGACCAACGAAAGTAAGAGCAGGATCAAAGTCCATTCCTTCGGCGTCTTTGTGATTCAAGTTCCATTGGCCTTTTTGTTTTTGCCAACGATACCCGAGCGTCCCGAGCGGCATGCGTAGCTTATGGCTTTTGGCATCAACCACGAGAAGCTTCCACTCATCATTTTCAGCGCCCTTAAATTCTGTGACTTCAGAGGCGCGCAAAAATTTTCCAGGAATCAGCTTGCCTTCTTCTTCCTCGATTTTCACAAGAAAAGGAGCGTCGGAATATTTTTTCAGATAGTCGATAAAGTAGGGAGTTTCTTTCTGGATAAAAAATTCAGTCAAAATAACATGATTGACCGCCATCCAAAAGGCGCCGTCTTGACCAGCATGGGATGGAATCCACCAATCCCCAAGTTTCGAAACCTGACTAAAATCGGGAGAGAAAACGACGACCTTGGCACCGTTGTGACGAACCTCACTTAAGAAGTGCGCGTCTGGTGTTCGAGTCATACTGACATTCGAACCGACAACGGCAATATATTTGCTGTTATACCAGTCAGCACTTTCACCAACGTCGGTTTGCTCGCCCCAAATTTCGGGGGAGGCGGGAGGGAGGTCACAGTACCAATCATAAAAGCTCATGCTGACAGCACCGAGGAGTTGTAAAAAACGCGCACCTCCGGCGTAGCTGATCATCGACATGGCAGGAATAGGAGAAAAACCAATGATGCGATCTGGGCCATATTTTTGGGTGGTGTAAACGGTAGAGGCGGCAATTATATCGAGGGCCTCATCCCATTTGGCGCGACGAAGACCACCCTTGCCACGCGCCTGTTGAAAACTTTTTCGTTTTTCTGGATCGGACATGATCGAGCGCCAGGCCTTTACCGAATCATTCCCATTCTCGCGCTTTGCCGCGCGCCAGAGATCAAGCAAGATGCCGCGGACATAAGGATATTTTACTCTCAGAGGACTGTAGAGATACCAAGAAAAGGAAATTCCTCGCTGGCAACCGCGGGGCTCGTAGGGAGGTAAGGTCTTGTCAAGGGATGGATAATCAGTTTGCTGCATTTCCCACGTGACCAATCCATCTTTGACATAAATGGCCCAGGAGCAACTTCCGGTACAGTTAACTCCGTGGGTACTGCGGATGACTTTGTCATGCTGCCAACGATTTCTGTAAAACGCTTCCCATTCACGTTTTTCTGGAGTGAAAAAATCTTTAATCCAACCCATTACTCAACTCCTTTTTTCACGAGAGATTTGCGTACTCCGCGTAGGCGCCCACGCCAGATCAGGTTAAAAATAACTAAAACAGCAGCGCTAAGTGCCAGTCCTGCAAAGAGAAAATAATTATGGGGAGTGGCCTGTCCATTAGCATTTTTACTCGAGACCACCAATAAAAAGGCCGCCACATCATTTTGCTCCTCTTCTGAGAGTGGACGAGTCTTATAAATTGGTTTCATTGTGGGAAAAGGAGAATTTTTCAAAGCGTTTAAAATAGCTGTTGCTCCCAACCGGGCAACGGATGTTGTGAGATTCGGCCCAAGTGTTCCTCCCATTGGCATATCGGGAAAAGTAACCGAATGACAGCTGATACACGCAGGTGCACCTGACGCAAATTTAGTGGTGCCTGAGAAAAGACTATTGCCACGAATTGCATCACCTTGCGATGCAGGCGGTGTGGCCAGAGGAGCGGCCAACCCCGCATCACCTTCAGACTGGGCGAGAAAATCGACGATCGCCTCAACTTCTTCATGGCCAAGTCCAAGATTGGGCATTTCCGAGTCGCCGAACTGTTTTTTTAGCTCAAGTGCAGTGGTATCTTTTTTATTTCTAAGTTCATCTGGTTCCTGGACGTAATGAATAACCCAATCACGTTGACGACGCTTCAGTACATCTTTAAGGTCAGGCCCCACAATGTTGCCACCGCCAATGCTGTGGCAACCTGAACAGTTATCTTCGAAGGATTTCTTGGCATCCATGGCCCCCAATACTTGCCAGCTAAAAAGAAAACTGGTCATCGCAATTAAAAATATTTTTCTGGGGAGAGGGTAAAACATCTCTTGCTCCTGAATTTTACGGATTGGCGTTAATGTATTGTTGCCTTTCAGACTCGCTAATTTTATCCCACCAGGTTTTACCAACACCCCAGTCACCTCGTTCTGCGCCTGGCCGAGTGTAGTACCACCAATTGAACCAGCTACCGACAGCATAAAAAACGCTGGCGCCGATGAAAAATTCCTTGGCCGAACCAAAGGCAGTAATCGAAGCTCCGATCAAAGAGGAAAAAATGAATGGCCCATAGGCTGCCCATGCCCCAGTCCAACCAAGACTTTGTGCTCCTCTTCGAGGGGAAAAGGCAAAGACGATAGGGTATTGGCGAAAGGTGGCAAAGTTGCCGATGCCGGCCATTAAGAAAATCCATAGCATGATGGCGACGAAGACCGGAAACTGATCGAGAGAAGTAGGAGTTAGGAGACCACCAAAGATTAAAGCAAGACAGCCGGCAATTAATCCCGCGCCTGAGATTTGAGTAAAGATACTTCCGCCCCATTTATCGGCCAAAGGGCCACCTAAAAAACGCACAGCTGAACCGATAAGCGGCCCGATAAAAGCATATTTCAAAGGGTCAGGTGCTAAGGCGGCATCCATTCCCGGAATATTTCCGTAGATGGTTTTGATCATCAGTGGAAAGGCCGCGGAAAATCCCGCGAAAGAACCGAAGGTCATGATATAAGTCCAGGTGCAAAGATAGCCGTGCTTGTTACCGGTCATATCTTGCAATATTTTAATGATGGATGGTCTCTTGAGCGGCACACTTCTCAAGTAAAACCAGCATACAACTCCCGCGATAAAGAGCCAGGGCAAATACCAGAAGGCCGCGTTCTGAAGCCAAATATCTTTTTGCACGATCTTGTTAACCGTGACGTCCGTCACAATTCCTGCAGAATCTTTTTTTACAACTGCTTGCATTCCTTTGGTCAATTCATTCTCGCTAATCACGACATCTTGAATGGTGCCAGAGGCATCTTTAGAAACTGTAATAAAGCTGGCAAGAGCGGGATTCACCACCATGACATCTTTCACCACGCCAGCTTCTTTGGAAATTTTCACACCGAAGACAGGAGTTGATTTGGTAT
>JAHFAA010000163.1:0-3385 GCA_023250775.1 Bdellovibrionales bacterium | reverse complement strand
GCAGAGCTGGCCACAGCAAAACCAATAATCCATGGAGTGACAAACTGGACTAAACTCACGCCAAGATTGCCAATACCGGCCTGAATACCCATGGCCGTGCCTTGCAGTCTTCTGGGGAAAAAAAGACTGGATGATGGCATATAGGAGGAGAAGTCTCCGCCACCAAAACCGCAGAGGAAGGAAATAATCAGGAAATGCATGTACGGGGTTTCAGGATTTTGTATCGCCAGACCGAGCCAAAGCATTGGGAAGAGTTTTATAAAGGTTGCAACAGTAAGGGTGGCACGCGTTCCAAAGATGGGAATTAAAAAGAAGTGAATTGTTCGCATAGCGCCACCGGATAAACCAGGCAGGGCCGCCAACCAGAATAGTTGCATGGTATCGAACTTAAAGCCAATGGCAGGAAGACGAATAACCACAGCACTCATGACAAACCAAGTGGCGAAGGAGGCCATGAGACTAAAGGTGGTCACCGCAAGAGTTCCCCAAGCGCGAGTACGCCCTTCGGTTTCCCAGAATTGATGATTTTCAGGTTCCCATTTAACAAGCCAAGTTGACATAAATTGTTTCTCTAAAGTTTTTTAAAAACTATGTTTGCATAATTTTTATGAAAATGCTAAGTATAATAGCATAAAGACATGTGATTATGATATTAATCATTTTCATTGGCAGAAAAGATCTTTTGTTGTGTTTGTCACGCTTTGAATTATAGTGTTATTTTGCTGTTCGTGATTCCTGATCTTGTATTCTCTAATGGCCTGGCCGATGAGAACAAGACGTTACGGTGTGATTGGAAACGGTCACATTTCCCACATTGGAAAGGAATATTTATGGTCACAGTTGAAGAGGCCCTAAGGCTGATTGCAAATTCCCTCCCGCGTTTTGACTTTCACAGCGTCGTACTTGAAAAGAGTGCTGGTTGCTATCTTGCCGAGGATATTGTTGCCGATCGAGATTTCCCAGCTTGCCATCGTGTCACGATGGATGGGATCTCTCTTCACATCTCTGCCCTTGAAAAAGGTTTGCGCCAATTTCCAATTGAGGACACCGTGCGCGCTGGTGAGAAGACCAAATCTTTAAGATCAAGCGATGCCTGTCTCGAAGTCATGACTGGCGCCGTTCTGCCCTTGGGTACAAATGTGGTTGTTCCCTACGAACAATTAATAATCAACAATAATAGTGCCACTCTCGCCAGCGATTTTAAGGCCTCGGTCATGCTTAATATTCATCAAAAAGGCAGTGACGTTAAAGAGGGCGATGTGGTCATAAAACGTAGCACACGGATTTCTGCTCCTGAGATTGCGGCCTTGGCCAGCGTTGGGAAATATGCTCCATTAGTTTTTGCTTTTCCAAAAATTGCCGTAATTAGTACTGGCGATGAGCTGGTTGAAATTGACAATCCGGCGCCAAAAGATTTTCAGATAAGAAAGTCCAATCCTTATGCCATTAAGGCCTTGATAGAATCATTTGGAACATTTCAGGTTGATCTTTTCCATATTAATGATCAACAAGACATCATGATGACAAGGATTGGCGAAATTTTGAATAAGTATGAAATGATCCTTTTGAGTGGTGGAGTGAGTGCAGGGAAATATGATTTTGTTCCCGGCGTTTTACACGATTTGAAGGTGAAAGAAATCTTCCATAAAATTCGCCAGCGTCCCGGAAAACCGATGTGGTTTGGCAAAGGCCCCGCGGGCCAACTGGTCTTTGGTCTTCCGGGCAATCCGGTCGCGGCACTTTTTTGCTGTCGCCGTTACGTGATCACCACTCTTGGATGGTTAATTTCTGGCGGGCAGTTCAGTGGAATTTTAGAGGGAGAGAGAGTGATCGCCGAATCCGAGTATTATTCTGCTAAGGACTTTAGTTTTTTTCGCCCTTGTCGGATTAAAAAAGACGTCGCTAGTTTTTACACGACAAATGGTTCAGGTGATCTGCTGGCCCTTTGTGGCAGCGATGGTTTTGTTGAGTTGCCACCCGATCGCGAGATCAAGGCCGGAGATGAAATAATGTTCTTTTCTTGGAGAGATCAGTGACAAAGGTATTAACCTCATATGGGCGACCTTTGACGAAGTTACGCGTATCGATCCTTGATGCCTGTAATTTTTCCTGTATCTACTGCATGCCCGAGCATAGGGCCTTTGATAAGAGCGATAACTATTTATCTCCCGAAGAAATTGGCGCGATTGTGGGAAACCTAATTCCCTTTGGAGTGGAAGAAGTGCGTCTGACCGGAGGCGAGCCGACATTGCGGCACGATCTTATTTCCATAGTCGAGAAGTTGAGTACTCTTTCTTTGAGGAAAATTTCTATGACGACAAATGCCTTTCAATTGTGGAATTTTCTCCCTGCCCTGGCCCAAGGCCCCTGTCGCTCACTTAATATTAGTCTCGATAGTATAGAACAAACTAATTTTAAAAAAATAACAAACTACGATGGCCTCCATCGAGTCCTGGATACGATTGAGCGTGCACGAAGCTTGGACTTTAAAGTTAAAATTAATATGGTGGTGATGAAGGATCTGAACCATCATGAGATAAATAATTTTGTGCGCTTCGCGGAAAGGGAAAAAATTGAAGTACGTTTTCTTGAGGTGATGAATATCGGAGTTGTGAGGGCCAGGTTTCAAAAATGGTATTATTCAGGCCATGAAATTTTGCGCCAGATAGAAAATGAATTTGCCTTATCTGTCGTGCCGAGTTCTGCAGACTCTACCGCCCAAAATTTTGTTACAGCAAACGGTGCACGAATAGGATTGATCGCCTCTGAATCCATGCCTTTTTGTGGCAATTGTTCCAGGCTGCGACTTTCTTCACGAGGTATTTTGCGTGCTTGTCTTATGAAAGAGGGCGGTAGGGATTTAAGAGGTGTGCCCTTTGAGGAATATGGCCCGTTACTTCACGAGGTTGCCGCTCTAAAACCTGTTGCTCGCATCAAGGACATACACGAGCCGATGTTTCAGATTGGAGGCTAGACCATCATGATGAATAATCACAAAAAAAAACACGCAGAGAAAGAATACTTGTATCACCCATTTGAAGTCGTCTTTTCTGGACTCTCGGGCGCAGGCAAAACGACCTTACTTGAGAAACTAATTGCCAAATTTTCTTCTGAATATAAAGTTGCCTATATAAAGCATGATGCCCATAAGTTTGAGATCGACCATCCCGGGAAAGACAGCTTTCGCGTGACGGCAGCAGGGGCCCATGCCACTTTGATTGCTGATCCCAAGCATTATGCCTTTGTCCAGGCAGCGCCTTTGAATAAGTTTGCAATACGAAATGAGATCATTGATTGTCATTTTGCATTAGTCGAAGGACATAAAACAATTGCCCAACCAAAAATAATGATAGTGGATGAGCAGGGTGAAATTTTGAAGTGGATT
>JAHFAA010000162.1 GCA_023250775.1 Bdellovibrionales bacterium | reverse complement strand
GCTCTTCGCTGCTAATCTGCTGCGCTAGTGTTTTGCAGTCTTCCACCTGCGCCACCTCCATGTGAGGAGCGCAATCACTTTCAAATTGGGTGAGGTGGGCGCGCAATTGTTGATCGGTGCTCTCATACTGTGAAAACAATGCCTGATTGCCCGCGGCCAAAAGGGGAGAGACACTACAAAAGAGTAGAAAAAAAATGAAGATTTTTAGACAGCTTTTTATCCCCAACATACCATCCAACTTCTCGGAATTTGTGACGAGAAAGTGGAATATTTTCTTTTACCTGAGCGTTTTACTTTGGACGCTTCAGTCCCAGGCCAAAACGGTGGTGCCCGGCATGGCGGCGATCATGCCCGAGTGGGAAATTGTTCGCTTGGAAGATGCCCGGGGTCCCATTCAGATTCAGAGACCTAAAGAATGGGAATATCTCCCTGGGGCCTTTGGTTTAACTCATCTTTTTGTCACTCGACCAAAGGTCAAAAATCGTACCTCTATCTCGCTGACCGTGACGGGGATCAATAATCTTGATTTTGGGGGACTGGCCGGTGAGCGGGATTACCATCAGTACAAAGAAGGTCGCTTAGCTTGGGCGACAAAAATGGGGGCCACGATCTCGCAGTTTGGGAGCTACAGTTTCGCCAAAAATAATTATGGCAATGATATTCATAAGGGGGGAGTGGCCTATCTTCTCTCGGGGATTCAGTATCAGGAATTTTCTTATTTTATTATTTGTAAGGGAAAAAAGAGCAACTTGATTCACTTAAAGGCCGTCTCGCGCGACTCTGCTGAGGCCATCCGCCCGATCATGGATGAGATGGCCAATAATCTGAAATGCCTGTGAATTAAATTTTATCCAGATCTTTCATGGTTTGATTCATGGCCCGTTGAATTTGGCGCATGATCTGAACTTCTTGTTTTACCCGAAGCTGTTCAATTTTTCGGCGAATCATAACCTCATTGCGTTTTTCTAAGGCGACTCGCATTTTCTTTAAGCGTTCTGATTGGGCCTCGGAAGAGTGGTTGTTGCTGGTGGGGGCTTCGTAATCACCCTCAATATTCATGGTGTCCAATTCGAATTGCTCGTCCTCTTCTGCTTTGGCAGGAGTAATTGATACAAAAGTGGTGAAAAGCAAACTCAGTAAAAGAATGGCAACTTTCATGGAACCCCCCAAAAACAATAACCGACAAAAACCTTTGGAATAAGATATAGAAAAATTGTTGCCCTTTGCCAAGGGCCGTTTCAGTCGCCGACAGGATTTCGGGTGCATGGCAAAAAAAAAGGCCCCGAGGGGGGCCTTTGATCAATACAATTGTTAACAAAAATCTATTTTGCTTTTTTAACAGCAGTTCCATTAACAACCACGCAGCTCATCCCTTCCAGATAGAAAGTTGCGTTGGTGATGAAATCGGCACCCGATTGCTTTTGAGCAGCGCGAGTGGCCTCATCCATCAGGCCGATCGTGCCAGAGTCTTTAGACGAGTCGGTACAGAATTTGCCTTCGACTGGGCCAATTTCTGTCGTCTTCGCACCCTTGGTCAAAGAAGATTCGGTCATGGAGACAGCGGGAGCACTCATAATTCGTGTCCGAGTAGCACAACTGGCGAAGACAAGACTTAAGAGAAGTACGGTAAAGATTGTTTGTTTTTTCATAGATACCCCAAACCGTTAACAGTGAGACATTGTTTGCCAAGAAAGCCAACATTGAATCCGTCTGAATCAGTGTTTACGTTATTGATGTAGCGCAATTTTTGGCCTCTACCGCCCGTGCCAAATCCTGCTGATTCCATACCGCCTGCCTGGTTCATAGCATTCGTAAAGGCCTTGTCGACAGTCGGTTGACCGCCGAGCCAGTAGCCCAACACCATCCATGTGCAATCTTCGCCCTTCACAGGCCCTGCCGATTTCCCTTCAGTCAAGTCGTTGTCGAAAGATACCATCTTCATCTGTTGGGCATATTTGTAAGTTGCGCAACTTTGCAAGACGAGCATCAAACTGACCACGAGCACTTTTTTAAACATGCTCTGCTCCTTTTGGTTGTTAAAAAAATTTTAACGATTCAATGATATTAATTGAAGGCCGAATCAGTTGGAAGAGGAAAAAATAAAAAATTATGAGAGTTTGACTAAAGAAATTTGGTAAAAAAATACACACTGGCCAGTCAAGAGAGGCCATTTGTGGGACAAGGGCGCAATAGATCTTAAACTTGAGAGGATATTATGTTGAAAACAGTCAGTTTGCTTGCTTTGCTTTTAGTTTCCAATGCTTACGCTTTAAGCTTGAAAACTGTCGTCTGTTCCCCGAAAGAGGGGCAATTGGTGTTTGTCGTTGCACAAGAGGCGGCCAAAACCGCCGTCACAGGTTTGATCGAGCGGAAGGGAGATTCACTTCTCCAGGCCGACAGTTGTTATTCCTATAAGCAGGCACCGGCAGAAGTTAAGGCCAACATCAAAAGTAGTGAAGGCATTGTGGGGATTTGCGTGTATATAACCAGCGACGATGGCTCGGGCGATATGGCCGTGCTGAAGCGTGATGGAAAAGATTTTAAGGCCTATTTAAAGCAAGTCGTGATTGATTCTCCCAACAAAGAAATGGGCGAACTCGTTTCTTGCAACTAGAGATCCAATGACTGCCAAAAAAATTCATCGACCGATGTGGGATGGTGCCATGGGCATCATCTCTTCTATTTTGCTTGAGGGGAAACCTCTCGATCAGACCCTCAAAGCGGTCTACAAAAAAAATCCCAAATGGGGTTCGAAAGACCGACGCTTTGTCGGGAAAATGGTGTTTGATTGCATTCGCTATTGGCGCAAATATTTAGTCATGGCCGGCGAAACCTGGCGTGATGATGTGGTTTGGAAGCAGCCCCATGTTGTTTTGGCCATGATCAGTTGGGCGCGAGAGCATGACTATGAGCTTCCGATGGAATGTTTGCCCGCCCCTTTGAATGTGCAACTTTCTTTTGCTGATCAAGAAGCTTTTCCTGATTGGATGGCGCGCGAAACTTCGCCCGAGGTTTTGGCCGCCTTGAACCAAGAGGCGCCTGTTTTTTTGCGCGTGAATACCTTGAAAAATTCCCCGGCGAGTGTCGCCCGCATGATGCAAGATAAGGGTGTGGCGGTGGAAGTTCTGGGCGACACGCTCAAAATCGTCGATCGCGCCGCTTTTAAAAAGGCCACAACGGCGGAACTTTTTCCTGCGGGACTTTTTGAAGTGCAAGATTTGGGCTCGCAGCAAATCGCTCCCATGCTTGGGGCCCGTCCCGATGATCGCATTCTCGATGCCTGTGCCGGCAATGGCGGCAAAACTTTGCATCTCGCCCAGCTAATGAAAAATCAAGGACAGATCACGGCCTCAGATATTGCCGAACTCAAGCTCAGACAAATCGAAGTGCGCTGTCGTGATGCTCGCGTTTCAATTGTTCGCACTCGTTTGGCACCCATTACCGATTTGGTTTTTGACGCCGTTTTGTTGGATGTTCCGTGTTCCGGTCTCGGCGTCATTCGCCGCCATCCTGAACGTAAATGGCAATGCACGCCCGCCACGATCAATGAGCTGGTGCAAGTGCAGCGGCAGCTGTTGGAGAGCTACCACACCGCTGTTCGTCCTGGAGGGGCCTTGCTTTATGTCACCTGTACTTTTATCGCCGCCGAAAATCAGCAGCAAATTAAATCTTTTTTAGAGCGCCATCCCGCTTGGCATTTAGAGGAAGAGAAAGTTCTTTTAACCGGTCAGAGAGAGTGGGATTGTTTTTATGCCGCTCGTTTGCGTTTCAGTGGGCCCTTGTGAAATACTGATCCCCTATGTTTGTTTTTCTTTCCACTATGTTCAATTTTCTGATTTCGCCTTTTTTTCTTCTGGCGTTGTCGTGTCTGCTGCCTTTTTTTGTTTTTTTGAATCCCAAGAAAAAGTGGGTGCGCGTTCTGATCGTCGGCGCCCCTTTTTTGGTCATGCTTGTGATCACGTCGCCTCTTGGGCCTGTGTTGGCCCATATGATCGAAGGGAAAAATCAGTCTCTTAATCGTGCCCAATTTGTTCAGGCGGTGAAAGAGGATGCCTCCCGCCCTGTCGCCCTAGTTGTGCTCTCAGGCGGTGTGGCCCATTACAAAAAAGACTCTGAACGTTTTAAATTTTTTTCCAACTTCGCGCGTTTCGCCACGCCTTTTATTTGGGGAAAAATCTATCCTAACGTGCACTACATTTTTTCTTTTGGCCTGGTGGATGGGGTAGGGGCCGAATATTTAAACGAAGGCCAGGCCATGGAAAAATTCGCCCAAGAGTTTGGCCTCGATCAATCTCGCATCCATGTCACTCGGGCGTCACACAATTCTTTTGACGAGGCCTTGGCCGTGAAGGATGTTTTGCAAAGCTTGCACCCGCGTCTGACTTATGTTGCAACTTCCGCCCTTCATCTTCCGCGCGTGATGAAAGTTTATTCCAAACTGGAAATTCCCGCGCAACCATTTCCCGCCTTTTATTACACCTTTCCTTTCGATGACGGGCAATTATCTTTCAGCATGTCCAACGCCGAACTTCTGCGCCAGTCGCTGCACGAGCTGATTGGAAATGTCGTGTATAAGCTGACAGGGAAGATGTAGGATTAAGGGCAAAAAGGGAATGCCCAAGAAAAATGAGTGTTCTCCATCCCGCCACCTCCGGGAGTGGATGCAATTCCTCCTGTACATGATCCATTGCCCGAACCGCCTCCATCAATGACAGGCAGGACTTGATTGAAATAAGTCACCTTATTCACGCATCCCTTAAAAAAGAGATATCCCCCGCCACCACCGCCACCTCCGCAACCTGTCGAGAGGCCATTCGCTCCAGTGCCACCAAGGGCGTACATGTGAAGTGTGTTGATGTCGGAGTACTGGGAGTAGACATAAATACTTCCTCCGGCGCCGCCGCCGCCGCCATTCATCCCTCCGACGACGTTACCATCGGCCCCGTTGGCGTTCAATGCAAGGGTGCCCGACCCGGTGATGACCTGAGCGGCGATCATCAAGACGCCACCACCGTTCCCTCCCGATTGAGTAGAGCTGAAGGGTGATGGAGTGTAACCATGCCCGCCGGATGCACCCATTAAGATGACATTCTCTGGGGGAAATGGGTCTAGGAAATTTATAGCAAAACCGCCCTGTCCCCCCGTGCCTGCTGACGAAGATTGTCCACGGCCTCCAGCTCCAAGATGTCCGCCTCCTCCTCCTCCCGCTGCTGCACCTGTGCCCGCCCCACCGGCCATGCCGATTCTTTTATCACAGCCGCCAGTGCAGCCGTCTGGTGGTGGAGTATTTCCATGTTGGGTGAAGCCATGAGCGCCGACCCCCTGAAAGTAAAGCAGTGAGCCGCTCGTATCATGGGATACAAATCCCATTCCGCCTGAACCAATATTGAGTGTTTGTCCGCTGGCCACAGAAATATCTTGCTGCACTCGCATGACAAGAACACCACCAGCTCCCACTCCCGCTGCACTTCCTGAGCCTAGACTGAATGGGGGAACCCAGAGGGTACTTGTGTTGCTGACATTGATACGTTTGAATTGTGGCACACGCATTATTTGAACGACACACTGTGGGGTCCCGATCGGATTGGCCGCATATAAATTACCACTTAATGAAACTTGAAAAAGGTTTGTGTTTGTGAAAGTCGGCAGAGGACGATCCAAGGTGAAGTGACTCGTATCACTTATATCCTGCACGTGGGCAAAACCAAACATCCCGGCCACTTTGTGCGCCATTGGATCAGTTGCACTATCACAAGCAGTGAGAAGCGGAGTGGAGATGGAAATGTACCACATCACCTCATCCTTAAGCATAAACTCAGCTGTGCCGGTGTTGAAAGCGGTGGCCGTTTCTACGATGGTATTGCCGTTGACTGCAGTAGCTAAACTTTTAATCCGTCTTCTGGCCGAGAGGATTCTGAGAGGAAGGGTGCCACCGCTGTCAGGATCGAGAGAGAACGTTGAGAGGTCATGATCGGCCGATACGTCAAAAACACCATCAATCCCGGTTCCAAAGATCGCCAAATCTCCTCCGCCCAGCGCATCTCCGTGCTTCAAGAAAAAGGCCGATCTTATAGGGGAAGTCATATACAACAATTTACCGTTAATTCCCTGAGTGGCATAAAGCCCGTGGGGGAAGGCGCGAAATTGAACATTGCCAGTACAGCCGGGTTGGTCGAAAGATTCGATATAGACTCGCGGGGATTCTGGTGAGTCGTTGCCCACGGGAATACGAAGATTGGTATCGAGATATCCTGAGGGAGTATTTTGGCAATCACTCCTTAGTGATTCGGGAGCAAAGGGACCGATCTCCAGGTCTGGTCTTAGAGAGTATGATGGCAAGATAACTCGAAAGGATTTTGTGTCGCCCAGATAAGCATTCTCACAAAGATCCCAACCTTGGGACACCTTGGCGAGAGAACGGCAACTCACCAGACGCATGACTGCGATTTGGTTGTTCGCGTCTATATAGGCTGGATCAGAGATTCGAGGATGGTTGGTGCAGTCCGTTGTAATGTGAATCGGGACATCCACGTCACCGCCTTGAAAGGAGATATCGGGCGAGTTTCCACAGCGAGTAGTGCCCTCAAACATGTGGGAACCCTCAGACCAGGCGACGACTCTGAAGTTCCAGCTACCTGGTTTCACGGGAAATTCGAGATCACGTCCGTCACCGACAATGTGATGAGCAGTAGTCAATCCCAGAGTTCTGTTGAAGCCCCAGATATAGACGGCATTTAAGACTGTGCCAGTGCTCGCCGCACCTAAGTTCAGGCGAATTTTTCCTGTGGCAGTTTGCTTGCGCGCACAACCAAACGAGGTTGCCAGGAGCAAAATGAATAGGATTATGTACCTAAAGAACATACATAAATTATAGTTTTATTGGGAATTTCTGCTCAAAAAAAGACATGGGAATTAATGATCATAGGGCAGTTCTTTGAAATCATGGATGTTTTCTATCTGGTTGATTTTCTTGCTGATTTGAGGGGAAAAAGGGGTATTTTAAAAAGTGGCATAAAGGGTGGGCAGGGCCGTTTTTCTAGACTGCGATAATCTCACTGTGGGCAAAAAGGGTGGGACAAACTGTAGGCGAGTGAGGCGAAACCGCTGCCACCTACTGTGGCGAGGTTCGCTATGCCGGCCGTTGCTCCACGGGCACCTCCATTGATATTGGGAGGATTCACAATGCCATCGCTTGGGGCGATACAACTTTGGAGCACTATTTTTCCTCCGCCACCACCGCCGCCGCCCCCGCCAGTGGGAAACGTAGTATCCCGTCCATTTCCGCCACTGGCAGAAGTGGTGAGATGGTTGATATTGGTAAATTGGGTGATGAGATAGACACTACCCCCAGCACCGCCGCCGCCGCCATTGCCACCGTAAGTGCCACCAGGAGAAAGTCCTCCCTGTTGTCCATTGGCCTCTAAGGTTATGCTGGCATTGGTTGATGCTATTGGATTTTTGATAATTTCTTTGGCGGCAAGGATAATAATCCCGCCCCCTGTGCCTCCTCCAAGGACTGCTGAGATTGAGGCATCTCCGGCACCATGTCCTCCAGATGCCCCCATTAAAACTGTCCACGGCACAGACGGCGCGATTGTACTACCTCCGTAGCCAGGATAACCACCGGGTTCATACCCACCTGTTCCGCCTGAGCCGATATGTCCACCCCCGCCCCCGCCTGTTTGATGTGCGGGTGTATTTGGTGAGCTCTGGCCTTCCCCAACTCCTCCTCCCATGCCGTTGTTGTTGCTGCAATTGATGCTGCCACAATCAAATCCACTGTTTTGGGTGAAACCGGTCGGGCCGACGCCTTGAAAATTTCTAAAATCACTTCCTACAAAATCCCCGTAGGGATAACCCTGATACTTCTGATTGATGTACAGATAGAACCCATCGTCGATGACAAGTTGACCTTTTATCCGGATGGGCAAAATGCCTCCATGCCCAGTGGCA
>JAHFAA010000569.1 GCA_023250775.1 Bdellovibrionales bacterium | reverse complement strand
AGCCTCCCACCGTCAGAAAATGATTCTTGCGACAGATTAAGAATGATGAGCCCTTGGGCGCTCATCCTTGTCTAGGCCAAGACGGGAGTTTTTGGGCCGACATTTTCAGGGCCCTTGGGCGCGAGATCCCCAACCTTTTTTTCGCCATCACTGGGAGATGGCGGTTCGACTTTAATGATAGGCGCGCCGATATCTTTACCCTTGATAAGATCTTTCACCTGCTCCAGATCCAAAGTCTCCCAGAGAATCAGCGCCTGGGCCAAACGTTCAAGCACTTCGCGATTTTCCTGAAGAATGCGCATCGCCTGATCATGATTTTCGCGCACCAGACGTGAAACCTCATCATCAATCAAGATCGCCGTTCGTTCGGAGTAGTCAGTGGCACTTTCATTGTAGCCGAAGGGAGTAATGCCAGATTTTTTAAAATTAATAGGCCCAAGTTTATCACTCATGCCCCAATTACAAACCATGGCGGTGGCGAGAGAAGTGGCCCGCTCAATATCATTGGAAGCACCGTTGGTCATTTCCTTGAACACCAGTTCTTCTGCACAACGACCGCCCATCAGGAAGGCGAGATAATTATGGGCCTTGTCACGAGTCAGGTTGAGCATTTCTTCCGTCGGCAAGGTTTGGGTGACACCCAAAGCATGTCCGCGCGGAATAATGCTCACTTTATGGATAGGGTCAGCGTGGGGAAGATTCATTCCCACAAGCGTATGGCCGGCCTCATGAAAGGCGGTGACTCTCTTTTCACGATCACTGATGACCATGGATTTTCGTTCTGGTCCCATGAGCACTTTATCTTTGGCCATCTCAAAATCTTCCAGCTCCAATTTCTTTTTATTATTGCGAGCGGCGGTCAGGGCGGCCTCATTCACCAAGTTGGCCAAGTCAGCACCGGTAAATCCCGGTGTTCCTTTGGCAATCACTTCAAGATCAACTCCCAAGGCGACAGGAGTTTTACGGGTATGCACTTTGAGAATTTCCAAACGTCCGCGAATATCAGGACGACTGACAGTCACTCTTCGATCAAAGCGTCCCGGTCTAAGGAGCGCGGGATCGAGCACATCAATGCGGTTGGTGGCGGCAATCAAGATGACGCCTTCATTCGATTCAAAGCCATCCATCTCAACCAGCAATTGGTTTAAAGTTTGCTCACGCTCATCATGTCCACCGCCCAGTCCGGCACCACGGTGACGGCCGACGGCATCGATTTCGTCGATAAACACAATACAAGGAGCATGTTTTTTACCTTGATCAAACAAATCACGAACGCGAGAAGCACCGACACCGACAAACATTTCCACAAAATCAGAACCGGAAATGGAGAAGAAAGGAACATCGGCCTCACCGGCAACGGCACGGGCCAATAATGTTTTTCCGGTTCCAGGAGGCCCGACTAAGATAACGCCTTTAGGAATCTTGCCGCCAAGAGCGGTATATTTTTTGGGGTCCTTTAAAAAATCGACCACTTCACGCAACTCTTCTTTGGCCTCTTCCACACCGGCGACGTCGGCGAAAACAACTTTCTTATCGCTGGGATTGAGCATGCGCGCTTTGCTTTTACCGAAACTCATGGCCTTGCCACCGCCCACCTGCAGCTGCCGCAGGAAAAAATAAAAGATGACAAGCAAGAGCAGAAACGGCCCCCAATTTACTAAAATGGTGGTCAGTAAATCGGCCTTTTCCTCATCCTCATAATTTTCAATCAAACCATGATCGCGCAAAACTTTGATGGTGGAATCACCGGTGTTGCCGGTGAGTTGAAAGTAGCGCCCGTTATCATAGGAATCTTTGAATTTTCCTAAGATTTGACTCTTGCCCTTAAAGGTAATTTCGGCCACTCGATCGGCCTCAACATGCTTTACAAAATTACTATAGGTCAGAGTACGATTTTGAGGATTGCCTTTTCTCACTACACGCGCCACAACAGCGAGCATAAGAATAATCACTATCCAGAGAATCATTGTACGTTGTTGTGGCCTCATAATTTCCTTATCTATTTATTTTGGTCCGGCGTGGCCGGGTATTAGCAATTTTAAAACTCGAGGGAAGATAATTCAAGGACAGTCATTTGGGACAATTCTAGCGGCCGAGCGTGCAAAATGTCCTCCCCTGCCTCACTTAAAACAAAATTCATGGTGCAAGGGCCGCTTTTTATTTCCTGATTATTTATCTCGCCTTTTTTTATCTTCCATACTCTATCATGAATAGCAGAAGAGCTATGCTCAAAAAGTGGATGGTTGCCGAATTTGGCCTTGCATCCATGCTTGTTTGATTGGATTCTCATCGGAAT
>JAHFAA010000568.1 GCA_023250775.1 Bdellovibrionales bacterium | reverse complement strand
CGAGGTGAAGGCCAAAACGTAGTAACACCAGGACGATAATTTTCCAGGCATCAGCTCGGCGCTATCTTCAACTTGTTTTTCAATGACACCTGAAAGACGATTAAAAAGATAAATAACGGCCACGAGCACATTTATCATTCCAATAAAGCGCAGCCCATTCAAGGCGCCAAAAAATGGCATCACACAAAGTGGCCCTAAGATAACTCCGAGCAATGCGCCGATTGTATTTAGGCCATAAATCTTGGTGTGAAATCGGTTGATGTCGCGATCAGTTTCAGGAAGAACTGAGGTCATCACCGGCACCGTTGCACCCATTAAAAAGGTAGGGGGAAGATATAAAATACCTGCAACAATTATTTGACCGAGAAAAGTTTCGGTGGAGGATGGCCACATTTCAAAAAAAATATGGAATATATTGGGAAAGATGAGCGCGTAAAGTCCGATGGTGATTTCCGCCCAGCCATAAAGTTTTAAGAAATTTTGGCGCGTTTTAATCTTTGTGGAAAGAATGCCAAAACAATAATATCCGGAAGAAAGCCCAAGAAGAAAAGTTGCGACGACTAATGTTGAGGCGCGGGCATCACTCCCCAACAGGAGCGAAGTCAGATGTTGCCAGAGCACTTGATAAATAAGAGCGAGAGCGCCGGTAATAAAAACGATGCTTAGATAGAGCTTATTGGCCACGTGACCACTCATGCGCTAAAGACGCATAGACCAAGGTATCTCGATAAGCATTCTGCTGAAATACGTGCTCGCGAAAATGGGCCTCTTGCTTCATTCCAAGTCGTTGGGGAATTTTTTTTGAACGTTCATTCTCGGGATCACATCGGATTTCAATCCGATTTATTCCTAAAGAAAAAAGTTCCTGCATGAGTGCAGAAACTGCCTCTGTCATATGGCCCTTCCCCTCAAATTCCTTTCTAATCCAATACCCAATCTCGGCCCTGGCATGTTCCCATTTAATGGTATGGACACCAACATTTCCCATATAGTCCATGTGTTTATTGTAGATGCTAAAATCAAAGAGTTCGCCTCGATCCCACTGAACAAGGGTGTCCTCAATGTATTTTAGCGCCTCATCACTTGAATATTTAACATGCGCCCAAGGGAAGGTCAGAACAAAACGCTCCATATTGTCACGCACGGCCTTGGCCATCACATGAGATTCTTCCACTTGATGTCTTTTGAGGATGAGATTCGCTGTTTCCAGCCTGGCATGGGGGAATTTTTTTTCCACAATAAACTCTCTTATTGGTTTTCTAAATTCTAACCAATTCGGAGTTAATTGTAAGAAGAAAGCTCTTGAGTTTTTTTGTCGGAACTAGATTTGAGTAACTTGTACATGCATCTCATGGAACTCTTCGAGATAGGCCTTGAGCGCTTCTTTCATTGTATTAAGATCTGAATCGACATCACTGCATTCAGCCGAATCCTCGTCAAATTCAAGGCCGCCTTTGAGTAATTTATGGTCGGTAGCGTATTTCTTTAGGCGCTCGATTGTACTTGTTTGAAATGCCTGAAAATCTTCATCAGAAAGATCGTCGGCATTGTTTGTCCCGGCCTTCACAACCACCGGGCCTGTAAGCACGGCCTTCACAGGGTCGCCATCCTTATTAACTATTGGTTGGACGCACACACTATAGAGATCAGCATGAGCAAGACTGATAAAACACAATTGTACGGCCAATAAGCAAACGAGTTTTTTCATAATAATCATCCTGGAAAGAGATGGGCACTTATATCACAAATCAAAATAGGCTAACTATCTGACAGTCTACCGTGAATTTTTTACAACTTAAATCTTTAATCAATGCTTTTCTGCGTTTAGAATAAAGTCATAGATTCATGAGGTATAAATCCATGCTTTTAGCACTTGTTCGTCATGGAAAGGCGGCAGAAGCGAAAGAAGATGAACTTCGCCCTCTGTCTGACCGCGGAATTGAGCAGGTTCACAAGCTTGCCTTGGCCTTGCACAACCAAGATTATAAATTCAATTTAATTTACCATAGCGGGCTACTTCGCGCGGAGCAGACGGCAATCGGCCTGCAACAACATGCCTTTCCTAAGGCCATCCTGATTCAAAAAAACACCCTTCGCCCTGAATGTCATCCCTCAGAAATACTCGATGAACTGCTCGATCTTTCACAATCAGTTATCCTTGTCGGCCATATGCCGTTTATGGGAAAAATGGCCGATCTTCTTGGCGCAGAATCATGCGACTTCGCCACTGCAGGATGCCTGGTATTTGAACGCGATAAAAAAAATCTAACCTCTCCCTTTAAATTGATTTGGGAGAGAAA
>JAHFAA010000567.1 GCA_023250775.1 Bdellovibrionales bacterium | reverse complement strand
GGCACAATAATATCGGGAGTGATTCCTTTATACTGAGTCGATGCGCCGGTCACTCTGTAAAATTTTTGAATAGTCACTTTAAGTGCGCCCATGGTTGGGCCAAACATTGAAAGGAGCGGAGTTTGGTTGAGATTCACCACCGCTTGAACAGTTCCCTTCCCATGTGAGAACTCTCCCCCGACAATCACGGCGCGGCCATAATCTTGTAAGGCCCCGGCCACAATCTCCGAAGCGGAGGCGGAAAATCGATTTGTCATAACAATCAACGGGCCATCGTAATCAACCACAGGGTCGGTATCCTTTAAGATCTCCATGCTGCCTTTTTGATTTCTAATTTGAACGATCGGTCCCTTTTCAATAAAAAAGCCAGACATGATGCGGGCATCTTCCAGAGCACCGCCACCGTTATTGCGTAAATCCAAAATGATGGCATCAACTTTTTTCTTCTTCAAAGATTCAAGTTCTTTTTTCACGTCGTCGGAGCAGTTGCGCGCGTTCTCATCAAAGTCGCGATAAAATTTTGGCAGGTAAATATATCCAATTTTGACTGAGGTATTTTTCTCTTGTAGCACCGAACTCTTGGCGAATGAGGCACCAATCTGCACCACATCACGCACGATACTGATGACTTTGCGTGAGCCATCGACTTTTTTGACAGTCAACTTGACTTCAGTGCCTTTGGGCCCGCGAATATATCGAACAGCATCGTCCACTCGCATATCAACAAGGCTTACCTGCTCTTTGTCGCCCTGACCAACGGATAAAATAACATCTTCAACATCCAGGTCTTTCTGACGCCAGGCCGCGCCTCCTGGAACGATACTGACAACCTTTATATAGGAACCATCTTCTTGCAGTACGGCCCCAATCCCTTCCAAGCTTCCAGAAATATCTATGTCGAAATCTTCTTTTTTCTTGGGAGGCAAGTAATTGGTATGCGGATCGTATATTTGCGTAATGGAATTATAAAATTTTTCCAGATAATCATCGGGGTCCTCTTTCACAATGCGTTCAAAATAATGCTTATATTTTTTATCAATTGCGGCATAGGCCTCTTTCCATAGTTCAGGCTCAGTCATTTTCTTTTTCTTGATTTTACTCTTGACCTTATTTTTCTTTGACAGAGGAGAAGCAAGCGGATCATCACTCTGCTCTTCATCCAAATCTAAATAACGTAATAAGACTGCCTGTTTGAAGATTTTACGCCAGTGATTTTTTAACTCGTCTTCAGTTTTTACAAAATCACGTTTTTCAGGATCAACTTCGACAAATTCTTTTTCATTAAAATCAAACCCCTTCTTTAATAACTCGGCCCTCCATCCATCAATCTTGGTAATCCGATCACGGATGATTTGCATGGAGCGATCGACAAGGGTAACATCACCGCTGCTCATCTCTTCAGCCATCTTGGTTTGAAAGGATTCCAGATCTTTGACGTCCGACTGCAGAAGAATCTGCTTTCCAAAATCAAGACGCTTTATGTACTCCTTAAATGCTTTCTGTGAAACGGACTCGTCTACTTTCATTCCAAGATAATGATAGGATTCCAGAGCATTTTTTATAATATTGCCAACTAACTTATTCCTATCAATGTTTGTTTTGGCATGGACATTGAAGCTGAACGCAAAAAGAAAAAGAATCAATACAAAGGAACTGAAAGTCTTATTCATGAATAAACTCCTCAAAACTACTATCTTTTAATAATAGTCCTGCAGGTCTATTCCTTAAAGGGAGAATATTGCGTCATTAAATACATTGGATGATGTTTTTAGATCAGTACTAAGCATGACTAAAAAGGGAATTAGCTTCTTTACGATTATGTCCTCCAACATCGAAACGATAAATTTGTGCATTCTTCAAAACATCTTGCTGCTCTATTTCCATCGGATATTTTTGTAAAAACTCAGCGACATAATCCTTATTGGCCCGAGTGGTAGGATGCTTGGGCGAAAAAAGTGCGCAGGCATCATCATGAGGAATGATTGATGTTTGATAAGTTCCAATTCGTTTGGCCCAGTCAATAATTTCTACTTTGTCGAGCCCGATCAGAGGTCTTAAGATCATGAGTTTCATAAGAGAGTTAATGGCCGACAGATTTGCCAATGTTTGACTGGACACTTGACCTAAACCGTCTCCAGTAATCAAGGCCTCTGCCTTTATCTTTTCGGCCAAGAGTTCGGCAGTTTTCAGTATGTAGAGACGAAACAAAACGGTTCGATACTCGGGATAAGCGTGCATGCCTATCGCTTCTTGAATCTTCCCGAAGGGCACGATGATCAATTGCGCGCGACGATGAGAGTGGGCCAACAATCCCACCAGCTTAATAA